>JACJZD010000001.1:499304-803608 GCA_020635795.1 Flavobacteriales bacterium | reverse complement strand
GCTTTGTTTAAATAAATTTTTGCTTTTTCAAGATCATCTTCCTTAAAATATAAGAAGCCATAATTGTTATAAGCAGAAGCTAAATACTTTTTATAGATTTTAAGTGCTGATTTACTCTTTTTATTTTTTTTAATTAACGCATTTGCCTCTTGAAGAAGAATTTCATTGTAGTTTATCCAAATCTCGTGTTCACAATCGGAAATAATAATGGTAAGCAGGTTTAATCTTGAAGAATCACTAGTAGATTTATGGTATTCGGTAAGAAGTGAATCAATTAAACTTCGATCTTGAGGTGTTAATTCTTTTAAGTCAAGTGAATCGACTAAATAAAAATCTTTTGGGGCAAATGTTTGGGCATTAGATTTTATGCCAAAACCTAAAAAAATAACAACCAGTAGAATTGTCCATTTTTTCAATTAGTTAATCTTTTCATTAATAATGTACGTTGGTCGTTGTTTAACGCTCTCGAAAGTTCGCCCAACATATAAACCCACCATACCTAAAACTGAAATAATGGTTCCTGATAAAAATGAAAGTAAAAGCAAAATACTTGACCAACCAGGAACAATTACATTGCTAAATATATACAAAATAACCATACCAATTGCGGCTATTATAGAAATAATTGATAATAACACTCCAAATTTTACCGCTAAACGCAAAGGTTTGTCCGAAAAAGTTAAAATGGTATCCATAGCCAAACGCAATCTTTTTTTGAAAGAGTAGGACGACTTACCATCTTCGCGTTCGGCATGTTCAATTTCTACTTTCGTGTAATTAAATCCAATCAATTGCTGCAACATGGGGTAATATCGGTTATGGTCTTTTACCAACGCTAAAGCATTTACTGCCTTACGGTGATAACACACAAAGTTGGCTACTGTTCTATCTTGCTTGGTTTCGGTTAAGTAACCTAAGGTGCTATAAAAAATTCTGGATAATATTTTTTTAAAGAAATCGTCTTGACGGTTTTGTCTGCTAGCACAAACAATTTCATACCCTTCTTTTGCCTTGTTATACAGTTTGTAAATCTCTTCAGGTTTATCTTGTAAATCGCAATCCATGGTAATTACATACTCGCCTTTACTCGCATCTAAACCCGCTTGTATAGCATGTTGTTGTCCATAATTTCGGCTCAATTTTATGCCTTTTACTTTTGGATTTTTGTTGCAATTTTCTACAATTTTTTGCCAAGAATTATCAGGACCACAATCTTCCACCAAAATAATTTCAAAACTATCAGTAAGTTGAGAAACCGAAGCTACAATACGCTCCACCAATTTATCTACTATATTTTCCGCTCTGTAAACAGGGCTAACTATAGATATGTGGACGTTTGTTTCCATCTTATTTTTTTGTGCAATATAAGGTTTGGTGGTGACCTAAATTCAATGGTTTTGAAATGGCAAACATTGTTGCAACCATCAATTTATAAATTCCTGTTACCAAGGCATTACTTTCTGGAGTATCTACCGCTTTTAACTGATAGTTATGGTTTTTTACCTTAACCACATTTAAACCTTGCATTTCCAACAATTTAATTAACGATTTATTGGTATAATGCTGTAAATGGTGGTGATTGTACAACCTATCGTGAGCAGTGGGAAATCCTAAATTATTTAAAAACCTAGCCACACGATAAATTAAGCTACCATTGTTAATTGTGTTTACCACAATTACACCATTTGGCGTAATGGATTCAGCCATTTTTTTAATGAACAAATGTGGGTCGATAACATGCTCAATAACCATAAAACTGGTAATGATGTTATACCCTTCTTTAAATTCCATTTCTAAAAAATCGCCCGATTCAAATTTGATGCCTGGATGCTCATTTTTTATAATATCGATACCATTCAATTCTGGTGCATCGTTTTTGTATTTTGACTGAAGGTGTTTTAAAAAAGCACCTTGTCCACAACCTACATCAGCCAATTTAATTTTGTCGTTACCTAAAAACCCTTTTGCGGTTTCGTAAACGTTTTCAAACAAAGCAAAATCAGGGTTGGCAAACCAATTTTTGTGTACCGTTAAATAATAATCGTCGCTGTACGATTCTTCTTCAGCTCTTGGAATAACCGTATAGGTATGGTCGCAAGTGTTGCACTTGTACAACGACATGCGTTGATTTTTTAAAAAAGTATCTGTTCCATAACAGATTCTACAACTTGTATTTAAGGTTTCTTGCATGTAATCTTTTATAATTTACTTTTATCTTTTAATTCTTGCAACAATCGGCTTTGATTTAAAATCTCCACGTATTTGCTTTCCATATCGCGCTCAAAGATACAACGTTTAAATTCATTTAAGATGTTCACAAAATGATTTTCTGCATCCACCTCGTAATTAAACACTTCTCCTTGAACCTCTAAAGTGATGTTTGGTTTAAAATCTGCACCAGGAGTAAATGCTCGTTGTGCTGTAATTTTACCTTTACTGCCCCACAATTCGTAATTGCATTGATAAAAATTATCGAAGCCAAAAGCCACTTCGCTAAATGCTCCGGTTTTAGATTTTAAATACGCTCCGCCATAAATATCTACTACGGTATTTTCGTAGTTTAAGTTTGATGCAGCCACCGTTAAATCGTTGCCTAAAAACAACTGACTGGCTCTTACCGTATAGGCTGCAGCATCGAGCAAAGCACCACCACCTAAAACCTTGTTGTACCTAAAATTATCGTTTGCCAATGGCGGAAAACCAAAAGAACTACGGAAACAACGCAATTCGCCAATTTTATTTTGAGCTATTAAATATTTAACAAATGTATGCTGACCATGATACAAAAACATAAAGTTTTCCATGATGAGCAAACCTTTTTCTTTGGCTTTTTGCACCATCACCTGAGCCGAAGCATAACTCATGGCTAACGATTTCTCTATTAAAATGTGTTTACCTGCTTCCAATGCTTTTAACACCCATTCTTCATGCAAACCCGTTGGCAAAGGCATGTAAATGGCATCGATGTCTTTCCTGTCTAACAATTGCTGATAACCCACCACAGCCTCGCAATTAAACGCACTAGCAAATTCGTTGGCTTTTTGTTCCGTTCTACTGGCAATAGCCACCAACTCCAATTCTGGTATAGCTAAAATTGCAGGTACAACACTCCTTTTAGCAATGTTGGCACAACTTAAAACGCCTATTTTTAGTTTATTCATCGTTTTTGTTCGAAAGCATAAAAATAGTAAAAAAGAGTTGATAATAATCTATGAGGCTAATGATTAGCTTTTGGTTAATTTTCAATACATTTGAAAATAGAGAAACCATATATAAATAAGTTAATTTAAAAATGGGATTAATAGTTGATATACGTAAATATAACATTGACAACATAATCAATGAGTTAGTCGAAGCTTCAAAAACTAAAGTTAATTGGTTGGGAAAAGTGACTGATAAATATATGGACTATTTAGAAGAAACAACCAAGTATTTAAAGACTGACTTGAATGCACATATAATTGCCGACTTCTTTGTTTATTTAGTTGATAATTTGAAATTCAAAGAAGGGTTGAATAACTACTCAAAAACTCTTTCAATTAACAGAAACTCCTTTGTTATTATTCTCCTTGAGGATGATATTGAATCCATTTTAAACAAAATTAACAAGTCAGACTTTATTTCTGATTTTGAGAATTTCTGCAAAGAGCTAAATGGAGAATATTACAATTACAATACTGACCTTTTGAATGAAACCATTAGAAAATTGAAATCAATATTTGATGAAATAGATGAAAATAACGGACTCATTATTAATGTGTGTTGAAATATCCTTTTATTGTAATTTTACCTTGTGAAACTAAGCATCCACCCCTATTTCCTAGAATTTATTCATCCTTTTGCTTTAGCACATGGTACACGAACAGGTACGCAGTTGGCTTTTATAAAATTGGAGTTGGAGGGTATGGTAGCTTATGGCGAAGCATCGTTACCGCCCTACCGAAAAGAAACCTTTGAATCGGTTAAAAAATGGGTTGAACAGCAACACGAAAAAGTGGTTAAATTGCTTGCAACGAACCCTTTTGAAAATCCAACAAACATTCCTTTTTGTAAAGAAAATCCATCAGCTTCGGCAGCTTTACAATCGGCTGTATTAAATTGGTATGCTCAAGCAAAAGGAAAACGACTTATTGATTTTTTTGAGCAACCCACCTCAACACCCGAACTCACTTTAACCATTACCAAAAACGATTTACCGTTTTTAGATGAAAAACTGGATTTATCGCAACATTTTACCCATTTCAAACTAAAGCTAACGGGAAAAAGTGACGATTTGGATTTTGTAAAAGCCATACGAAACCAAACGGACTTGCCTTTTTGTATTGACATCAACCAAGGTTATGAAAACAAAGAAGAAGCTATCAAAATCATCGAAAAATTGGAGCAACTAAATTGCATATTAATTGAACAACCGTTAAAAGATACCAACCACGACGGACATTATTGGCTAAAACAACGAACCTCCTTGCCCATTATCGCCGACGAATCCATTCAACAATACAATGATTTGGTACAATACCACGAAGCGTATTCGGGAGTAAACATCAAATTAATGAAATGTGGAGGGCTGTTTCAGGCACAACAAATGCTTCATTTTGCTGAACAAATCAATAAAGAAACAAAGTTTATGAAGTTGATGGGTTGTATGTCGGAATCGTCGTTGGGCGTATATACTGCTGCGGTACTTGCCTCCCAGTGTCACATGGCTGATTTAGATTCGCCTTATCTCAATACCAACGACCCATTTGAATGTTTTGAAATTAAGCAGGGGGAGATTGTTTTAGATAATGTTTCCATAAAAAACAGAACATTATTTTAAATCACAAAAATCCATTTTTAAATTAATTTCATTCCTTGCTTGACAAGGAAACCAAAAAGATCATTAAAACTGGATTCCTGCATGCACAGGAATGGTAATGGAGATATTTCTATCTAAATAAACTTCACTGCCGAGAGTATACTCCTCGATTGAATATTAAGGTAATTGTTATACTTGATAAACGACTTCAACTGGTTTAAGGTCATCCAAATGTATTTGTCGGGCAAATGGTTGTTAAACTCCTCTCCCACTTCAACAATCATGTTTTGGTTTTGTTCTTCAAAAAATCTTCCACCTTCTTCCGATTGGTGTGTGTTGTACCGAACTTTAGCATTGTACTTTTCTGATTCCAACACGTATTCTAAAAACGCTACTTCGTATTCGTTTAAGCCCTTACGGTAATTACCTGTTAAGCACTGAACAGTTGGTGCCAACTCGATAATATCAAAATTGCCCGACTCTAATTTGGCTTGCACCAGAAAATGATAAACGCCGTTTATTTTTTTAATGATAAAAGCAATCATACCCTCTTGAGCAGATTTAACCAAAGGTTGAGTCCAACTACTTACTTCTCTATTTCCTATTTCTGCTCGAACAGCAATGACCGAAAAATATTTTTTGTCTTTGTGGTAAATCGAATAATCATCTTTTTGCCAATCTTTAATCGAATTTAACGGGATTCTTTCTACTTCTAATTCGGCGAACGATTTTAATTTGGTTATCCACGATATAATATCTTCGATGGAGTGTAAAGCATTTTTGGTATCCAACTCCGACAACAGCAAGGCATTCTCATACGTATCGGCTTTGTGGTAATTTTCCACACTTGCCAAAGTAGTAATATCACCAAACGGGATACCAGAAATAACAGTTCTAGTATCCATGTTAATGATGTTGTCGTGTGTAAGTAATTCTTTAATCTGACCCAAGGTTAACCAACAAAAATTTTCTTTTAACTCCACTTCAGAGGTTACCTCAACAATAATATTACGATTTCTTTTCTTTAAAAATCGAGCTCCTTGTTCCGATTGTAGTTGGTCTAACAGCACTTTTACATCGTTACGTTTATCTAAAAAATACTCCAAATATGCTGGCGGATTACCTTTGTGTACTTGTGTGTAATTACTTTTGGTTGCTTGTAATGTTGGTGAAATTTGAACGGCATTAATGTTCCCTGGCTCAATTTTGGCTTGCATTAAAAAACACAATACTCCGTTTATCTTTTTAGTGATAATGCCTAAAAATCCAATTTCAGGTTGATTAATAATGGGCTGCGACCATTCGGTTACATTACCCCAATTGGTTTTAATGTGTATGCCCTCAATAGAAAAAAACTTACCCGATGAATGTTCTAAATTACCTGTTTCAGCATTGAAATCCCAATTCACCATTTCAGAAAAAGGGATAGCTGTAATTTTATGATGGGTTTCTTTTTTCTTTTCTTCCAACCAACTATAAAAGTCGGTTAAACTCATCAACGAATTTTCAATTGTTAACGCTGATTTTAGGAAGTTGTATTTAATGGCATCGTTCATGGTTAGCTAAAGTAATCATATATTTTTTTTTATCTATTTTTTAGACAACTATTTCTCTGCTTACTACCTAAATCACTACTAAAAACAATTTTATACCTCTCTGTTTTACAGCTGTATAGGGAAAAATAAATTTGGAAACAATAGTATCTTTGTTGTAAATTAGGACTTATTATATTAAAAATATGATTCAAGAACCCATTAACCTTTTAGAAGAATTAGATAGTGCATCAAATCTGCACACCTTAAAAAGGGATGATATTGATGCTTGAGTTTGCAAAACGTATAACTACCGTTTTAAAAATTGAGCGTACCAACGTTTGGTTATTTAATGAACAAAAAGATGCCATTATTTCTATTGGAGAATACGATACAAGGACAAAACAATTTTCTAAAAACAGCATTATCCATCAACAAAATTGTCCCAATTATTTTAAAGCCATTAATAGAAATAAAATAATAACCATAAAAAATGTACTCGAACACCCTTATACCAACGAGTTCAACAATACCTATTCCATTCCAAACGAAGTAATTTCGTTAATGGATATTCCTTTGCGGATTTCGGGAGAATTGATTGGTGTTTTTTGCTTTGAAAAAACCGGAAAAATAGAACGTGTATTTACCGAAGAAGACCAAACATTTGCCATGAGTTTAGCCATTGTTGTAGCGTCGAATTTAGAAGCCCGACACCGCAGAGTTGCTCAACAACAATTAGAGTTGGCATTAAAAGAAAAAGAATTGTTGATTAAAGAAATTAACCATCGAGTTAAGAATAATTTATCCATATTAATAAGTTTACTTCGTTTGGCTAAAAACCAACAAAAAAATGCTAAAGTACCCGAAGTGTTGACTGAGTTTGAGCAAAGAGTAATGGCTATGCTCAAAATTCATGATTTACTGCATCATACACATAACTATACCACTGTAAAATTAGCTGAATACATTCGAGAATTAACCGATGAATTTAAACACTCTTTTAATCAAGTTAAAATAATTAGCGAAATAAAAAATGTTGACCTTGAAATGAGTTCGAAAGATGCTTTACATATTGGATTGGCGGTTACAGAAATCCTCTTAAACAGCATTAAATATGGTAATCAAAGCGATAGTAATTATCATATTTTAGTCACATTAAAATCTTTGAATGGAAAAGTAACCCTAACGATTAGTAATAATGGTAAATCGTTTGATTTTGATAAAAAACTCAAGCAACAAACACTTGGTCTTTCAATTATAAAAGATTTGCTTGAAAATTTAACGGTTAAGGTAAAATACCCTGATAAAGAGCATTGTTGCTACGAGATAGTGTTTTAATTTTAGCAAACAAAAATTAATTAAAACGTAACCACATAGGTACATAGTTTAATCTAATCACCACTATTATAAAGATTCTTTTAGGAGAACAATAGATGCTCCCGATAAATCGGGAGAGCTATGAAATCTAAAGTGTTTCTTACAGCATTATAACCTATGTAACTATGTGGTTTTATTATTAAAGTGAGAGTTCACTTTTTTATTACTTAAATCCAGGCATTTTTTTCATTAGCAAGGCAAAAACCAAGGCATTAAACAATCCCATAAAAACCAATCCAAACATGGTCCACATGGCTTGGAAATAAGGTGATAACATGGTTTTTATACCAAACAACTGATTAAAATAAGTTTCAACCAATGCCTCTTTACTAAATGATCCTGCCTGAATCATTTCAGTAACTTTCTCATTTAAAACAGCAATTTTTTCGTTTTGCATTAACACAAAAAAATTAGCGTCTATTTTAGCGTAGTACACATAAGTGATTACTGCAACAATAACTGCAAAAAAAGCAGCCGTTCTTGCTCCTGCTTTAAAATCTTGAATAAACGATGTTTGGTTGCCTTCTGCAATTTTATTGCTTCTCATTCCAAAAAATATGGTAACCAGCAATAATAACATGTATATGTAACGAATGTAGTTTTCCATATCGCCATGCTGCATGTTTAACGAGAAAATAATCAGCTTAATGATTAAGGCAACAATAGAAAATGTTATGGCTACTTGAAATGGATTTTTTAACAAAATAATAAAGTTTAGTAGGTTAGAAGTTTAAGAGTTTAGTTTTTAGTGTATAGTATTTTGTTTTTGGTGTGGTTATCTATACACCAAACACCAGAAACAAAATACCATCTTTAAATTAATTACCCATTCATCGAAGCTAAAAACTCTTCGTTGTTAATGGTTTTATTCATTCTATCTCTTAAGAATTCCATGGCTTCAACAGGGTTCATGTCTGCGATGTAGTTTCTTAAAATCCACATACGTTGAGTAATATCGTTACCTAATAATAAATCTTCTCTTCTTGTACTTGACGAAACAATGTCGATAGCAGGATAAATTCTACGGTTAGATATTTTTCTATCTAACTGAAGTTCCATGTTACCTGTTCCTTTAAATTCTTCGAAAATAACCTCGTCCATTTTAGAACCAGTTTCTGTTAATGCTGTAGCAATAATGGTTAACGAACCACCATTTTCAATTTTACGAGCAGCACCAAAGAAACGTTTTGGTTTGTGTAATGCATTTGCATCAACACCACCCGAAAGCACTTTACCTGATGATGGTGAAACGGTATTGTAAGCTCTTGCTAAACGAGTTATAGAGTCTAATAAAATTACCACATCATGACCACACTCTACCAATCGTTTTGCTTTTTCTAAAACTAAATTAGCCAATTTCACATGTTTTTCAGCAGGCTCATCAAAGGTTGATGCTACAACTTCTGCATCAACGCTACGTGCCATATCTGTAACCTCTTCAGGTCGTTCATCAATCAATAATATCAATAAATAAACCTCTGGATGATTTTCTGCAATGGCATTAGCTACTTCCTTTAACAAGGTAGTTTTACCCGTTTTTGGTTGCGCTACAATCATACCTCGTTGCCCTTTTCCAATTGGAGTAAATAAATCTACTACTCTCGTTGAAAGGGTTGAGTTTTTATGTCCTGTTAAGTTTAATTTTTCTTGAGGAAAAATAGGTGTTAAATAATCGAAAGGAACTCTGTCTCTTACAACAGCAGGCTCTCTATTATTAATGGTTTCTACTTTAATTAATGGAAAATATTTTTCTCCTTCTTTTGGCGGACGAATAGTTCCACGAACGGTATCTCCTGTTTTTAACCCAAATAATTTTATTTGAGATTGTGACACATAAATATCATCCGGTGAGTTTAAATAATTGTAATCAGATGAACGTAAGAAACCATAACCATCAGGCATAATTTCCAAAACACCTTCGCTGCTTACAATGTTATCAAAACTGTATAAACTTTCTTCTACTTTTGGTCGTTGTTCTCTTGGTTCTCTTGGTTCGCTGTTACCATTTTGTTCTCTCGGTGGTCTTTGCTCGTTATTTCTTGGAGGTTGTTCTGGTCTAGTTGGTCTATTCTCAGTTTCTTCTCTTGGAGCAGCTGGCGTTCTATCTTGTGGTGATGTTTGTTTTGGATGATTATGAACTGGTTTTTTGGGAGTGTTATCTTCCTTTCTCTCAGGTCTATTTTCTGGTTGAGCTGGTCTATGCTCTACTGATTTTTGTTGATTTTGCGGAACTGCTTGTTTTTCTTTTTGTTCTGCTATTGGTGGCATTGGTTTAAATAAATCTGGTTTTTTATCCGATTCATCCGATGGCAATCTTTTTCTTTTTGGTTTTCCACCATTTGTTGATCCATTTGATGATCCAACAGGGATTCTTTTTCTAGGTTCTTCTTTTTTATCCACTTTAGCAGGTTTTAATGCTTGTTGATCTAAAATTTGATAAACCAACTCTTCTTTTTTTAGTTTGTCGAATTTTTTTACGTCTAATTCTTTTGCTATATCACGTAATTCGTTAACTAGCTTTTTGTTTAATTCAATAATATCGTACATGTATTTTTATTTTCTAAATAATCGTTAGAATGTGATTTTTTTCTACAAGAAATAGTAGTTATATTGATAATGAATGAGGTAATATGAACTTGCTTTGAACTGTAAAAATTGTTTGATTCTTTTTTCTATCAGGAGTCTGATAGTACAATAGTACGAATTAAATTGAATACAAAATAATTATTACATTTTTTTTTTGAATAATTACTTTAACGTCTTTGCGGGCTTGACCCGCAATCTCATTACTTATTTAAAAAATACTTCGCATTAATCTCATTGTAATCTTTTCGCCAACTTAGTGCTGCTTCTAAATAAATGTGTTCTAATACAGGTTTATCGTCGGTTAAAACCATTGCATCATTTAAGATAATACTTGTTGGTTCAATTTTTTTATGGATTATTGCTGATGTTGGGTTCAATTGATTTTTTCCACAAATAAACAGCAAGTTACGATTGCTTTCTTCTCCAGTTGTTGCATACAAATCAATTTGAAATCCCTCTTTCACCAATGTTTTATAAATTGACCGAGCCGCCATGCCTTTTTTGTTTTTTATAAACCCATAAAAATTTACAACCAACAATCCGTTGGTGTTTAAGTTATGTTTTATTTCAGCAAAAGCCTCCTTGGTCATTAAATGTACTGGCGGAGTTTCGCTGTGGTACAAGTCGTAAATGATAACATCATATTTTTTTGTAGTGGTATTGATGTAATGACGGGCATCATCAACTACAACATTCACTTCATCATCAATAAAAAAATATTTTTTAGCTACTTCTTCAATACGTTGGTCAATTTCTACCACATCAACATCTAACCCATTTTTTACTAATTGTTTGTACAAGGTTCCTCCTCCTAAACCCAACAATAAGGTTTTATTATTTTTTGAATAGGAATTGATGTTGTACGTTAACAAATCGACATATTCCCAATAACTTTTTTCAGGATTATTTTTGTCCATAATGGTTTGAGAAATGTTATTTACCATCAACTCTCTGTAAACTTTATTATTTCCGTAAGTTCTATCCACTACCTTTAGTTCCCCTAGAATTCCCTCCGATTGGTAAATGATTTCCTGATTGGTTTTAGGTTTAAAATCATAACTAATTAAAGCAAGTAGTAAAAAAGGCAACATTGTTTTAACTGTTTTGTCATTATCAACTTTCTTCTCGTCATTGCGGGCTTGACCCGCAATCCCATTGTTCAGATTGCGGCTAAATGCCGCAATGACGATAGAACTAATCACCACCAATAAACCATAACCATAAAGTGTTTTAGCAATCCCAAATTCTGGCAACAAATAAAAACCAACAAAAAAAGTGGTTATAATTCCACCAAAAGTAGAAACCGCATATACCGTTCCACTACTCTTACCCGAATTATCGTTTTGTTGTGTTAAAAAATTGATAATAAGTGGCGATGTTGCTCCAAACAACACCAACGGAAAAAACAAAAAACTAAACAAGGAAAATACCGTTCCGAGCAATACACTAAATTGAATGGTAACAGGCAAAACCACTTTACTTATTAATGGAGTTAATGTAACCAAGCACCCTGCTACTAACATTACCCAGCAAATAAAAGCAGCCGACTTAATTTTAGTAGAAAAATAACCGCCCAAATAATACCCCACCATTAAAGCTGTTAAAGTAATACCCAACACCGCAGCCCAAACATAAATAGATGTGCCAAAATAAGGTGATAGAATTTTTGCACCACACAACTCTACACACATTACTGCCCCGCCTTCTATAAAAGCCAATAAAAAAAGTTGTTTTGTTAAGTTTTTAAACATAAATATTTGTTTTATAAATCATTAGACAACCCTTGATATTGTTAAAAAAGTACTTTTTTATCTAAAATATGTTAAATATCATAAAAAAAGTAAGTACTTTTACTTAAGTATTTAACTAAATAGCGATCATCCTATAAGAGAACTCTCTCTAAACCGCTAAAACATTATAAAATTAACTATTATGAAAACGATTTTTACACTTGTTTTAATTTTTGTTGGAATTGGTTTTTGTTTTTCACAAACAAATTCAGAAGAATTGGAAGTTATAACAATGGATCAAACAACTAAAAACATTCAATCTGACCAAATTGTAATTGAAGAAATAAACTCCGAGCGTTTAAACAGAGAATCTCTTTTAAATCCTAAAAATAGTACCATTTATGATCCAAATGATATTTATCTGAAAGAACTTGAAATAATTAATAGTACTAAAAATATTTCAACTGTCGACCCAAACTAATTCCTTTTACAATGAAAAAAATATTTACATTTTTAGCTTTATCCATTTTAACTATCAGTCTAATAGCTCAACCTGCAAACGACAATTGCGCAAGTGCTACTGTTATAACTTGGAATGGAGCTGCAAAATGCAGTAACACCACATCTGCAACAACACAAGCAGGAGAAACTTTAACATGTATTCCTGGGGCTACACAAACAGCTTGGTTTAGTTTTGTTGCCTCAAATGATACTGCAGTAATAAAAACTACTAATTTTACAAGTGGTGGTTGTGTTATGCGATACTCCATTTTTGGTCCAAACCCTACTTGCCAACCAACTGGAGGTGCTTGTAGTGGAAATGTTACCAATAGTGAATTAACTTGGACAGGTTTAACTGTTGGAGCAACCTATCTAATACAAGTAAGTTATTTATCTGGTGGAGCATGTGGTGGTAGTGCTACTAATTTTTGTTTTGCAGTTTACGACCCTCTTCCTCCTGCGCCTAATTATGGCTCTACATGTGCTTTGGCTTCACAAATGTATGTATCAGCCACCTGTTGGGATGTGCCTAGTGGAAATACTTCTGCAGTAACTTGTAATTGGACGCCTGCAAGTATTGATCAATCTTGTACTGCTGCAAATGATGCTGTTCAGTGTGGTTATTGGGCAAAATTTACAGCAAACTCTACTTCTACTACTATTGATATGGTAGATTTTAATGGTGCTCAAACTGCAAATTATTTTGATATTTCAATTTATACTGGCACCTGTGGCTCATTTACTCAAGTGGATTGTAGAAGTGTTGATAGTAAAAATAATGCTTATAGTATTACAACAACTGCTGGAACCGAATATTACATGCTAATTACTACAGGTTCAGCTTATTCGGGAACGACAATGAATGTAAGTATTTGTGGTGGAGCATGTACTGTACCGCCAAATAACAATTGTGCCTCTGCTATACCTGTAAGTTCTGGTGTATTATATACCGGGAACACATCTTGTGCAACACCAGATGCAGCTTTATGTTCTGGTTCAACCGAGAATAATGTATGGTATAGTTGGACAGCTCCTGCAACTTGGCCTGCTGGAGATCCTGCCTTTATTATTATGTTTAATCAAGATTGTTATTTAGATAATGCTTTAACATACAGCAGTGGAACTCAATTCTCTCTGTATAACTCCTCGGAGGTTTGTGGAACAATTACTGGCGGAGTGGGTGAATGTATGGTCTATCACAACCCTGGTAATGCAGCAAATACTTATGCAACATTTGTTCCTGTAGCTGGTCAAACTTATTTATTAAATTTTGATGGATTCGGTGGTGATGCTTGTACATTTAGTTTTCAACTCAATAATGCTCCTGTTTTGCCCATAAAATTACTTGATTTTTCTGCTGAATACTTAGATAAAAAAGTACAATTAGATTGGATTACAGAAACAGAAATAAATAATGATTTTTTTACAGTTGAAAGAAGTATTGATGGTGTCATCTTTGAAACAGTATCAATAATAAAAGGTGCTGGAAATTCTAATAATAGATTAACATACTCTTCTAAAGACTTAAAACCAAAAAAAGGAACTTCATACTATCGCTTAAAACAAACAGATTATGATGGAAAATATTCTTATTCTTCAATTGAATCTGTAATAATTAAAGACCGATTTGAAGGCTTCTCCGTTTTTCCTAACCCTGTTACTGGTAATGGGTATTTAGCTTTTAACAGTTCTGTTGAGGATACTAAGACAATTGTAATTTATGATATTTCTGGAAGATTGGTATATGAGCAATTGTTTAATATTCAAAAAGGCAATAATAAACTAACCTTGGAAACACAAAACTTAACACAAGGAATGTATTTTATTAAAATGATTAACGAAGATGGAGTTAACCTGAAATTTATTAAGGATTAAGAGACTAGTTTAATTATTACAAAAAGAAAAAGGAAGAACAATGTTCTTCCTTTTCTTTTTAGTATCTCAACCTCTTTGTTTTATTTTATATTAATTCCGTTATCTGTAGCAATCCATAACTTATTATCCAAACTCTTTACAACCCTTTTGATATAGTTACTTGATAAATTAGTATTGGTAGCATTAAAACTTTCCCAAACATTTGTGGCGGTATTAAAACACGACAAGCCTTGTCCGTCAGTACCTACCCATAAAGTATTTAAATCTTTAATAAAAATGGAACGGACCAAATCTAAAGGTAACCCAGAGTTTGAAGAATTATACGTTTGCCAATTAACACCATCGTACTTTGTTAATCCACCATTACTACCAATCCAAGCAACATTATTTGAGTCAAACGCAATTGTGTATACACTACTATTGGGTAAAGGACTATTGGTCGTGGTATAATTTATAAAATCTGTCCCGTCAAATTTTGACACACCAACTGAAGAAGCACACCAAATTGTTCCGAAATTGTCTTTTCTTATTCTAGCAATAGAATTACTTGGTAAGTTCGAATTACCTGGGTTATATACATTCCAAATAGTTCCATCAAAATTACAAATACCTCCACCACTAAATGTACCTATCCAAAGCTTACCTGAATTGTCTATTTCTAAACTACGTACTTTATTAATGGGTAAAGGCGAATTACTATTTTTATATATCGTCATGGTAACCCCATCATATTTTACCAACCCTCCATCTGTACCTATCCAAGTAATACCATTATTGTAAAGTACACAATTTACAATGTTGTTTGGTAAATTAGAATTAGCTGTTGTTAGCGTATTCCATACAGCACCATCAAAAGTGGTGTAGCCGTATTCTGTTGCAATTCGAATAATTGAAGTTGAAGCATCTATATCATTAACAACATTGCTTAACAAAGCTGTATTTGATGTATTATAAATAGTAGAAAATGTATTGTTTGTTGGAGTAACAGGAACAATTGGCTCTGGATACACATTTGCTTCTTTTTTACATGAAAAAAGAAAAATCACCAACGATATTAAAACTAAATATTTCATCACTTCATATCCTCAACTAAGTTAGTAAAATAATTAATATAAAACAATGATAATTAATCAGTTCTAATTTAACACTTTTATCTCTTTTATAATTCTATTTGGAACCCCATTGGTTAAAAAGGTAACCATTGAGTTCTTTGAGTTTGTTTGTTTTCTTTTAATCAAAATAAATGTGGGTTCAAAAGCAGCAATAGGTTCATTTGTAAATTCAGCCTCAAAACCTTCTGAACTAAAAGTAGCTGCAAATATTTTTAAAGGCGATTCACCATTATTGATAATTTTAAACTTCTTTTCTAATTCATTTTCCTCAAAAGTTAACACAGTATCTTTAAAAGTCAACAACGGTAATTTTTCCATTTCCGAACCATCTAAAGTACTTTGGTTGGTATCGGTAACCGTTATAGCAATAATTTCTATTTTACGCTCCAATGCGGCCCCTGGACTATATACCGAATTTCTTTTATCAGCCAAATCGTCACTAATCTCTTTTACCGACTGATATTCTCCAAAAGGAACTTTGGTAAAGGTTAATAACCCACCATTTTCTGCTGCACCATTGATATAAGGAAGCAGTTTTCCATTTTCATACTCGCTCAAATAATTGATTAAACTAGAAATACGTCGTAAGGTTAAATTTACATTGTAATCTGATTTAGATAGAGGACTAGCAAAACCTTTTATAGTTAAAGCTACTTGTTTTCCTGCTTCAAGCTCCTTAATTAAAAGTGGTGTAAACATCTCCAAATCTTTTGCACCTTTATCAATATAACTGCTAAACAAATCTTCAATATCTACCATGGCATCATCTTTTTCTACGCCTTTCAACCCATTAGAAAACTCTCTTTTGTACTCATTGTATAAGCGCGTGTAATCTTTATACGTGCTAACATAATTTAAAGTGGTAGTAGTATCTCTAGAACGAGGATTAGGGTGATCGTTATGAAAATATAGCTTAACAGGTAAATACCGGTTTAATTCTTCTAAGGTAGTAAAAACTGTTTTAATGGTATCGGGTATCCCGTAGTAATACACATCATTGCAGCAGGTCTCCCCTTTTTTGGTATAAGAACCCTTACGGTTTGAGGTTAACAATGCCGTTTTTCCTTTAATGGAATAATAAAAATCGTTGGTACTGGTATTAATTGGGAAGCCAATATTTTTAACAGGTTCATAATTTTTCAAATCAGTTTTAGAGCTAAAAATATCAAACCCTCCCAAGCCTTCGTGCCAGTTAGAACTAAAATAAAGTGATGAATCTTCTAAATTATAAAACGGTGTAATTTCATCTTCAATAGAGTTTATAACCTTTCCCGCATTTTTTGGCATTTGAAACTGATTGTTTTCGTTGATTGAATACCAAATATCCATCATACCTTGTCCACCTTCTCTGTTTGAGGAGAAAAACAACACCTCTTTTCCGTTTATTTCGGTAATGTAGGGTTGTGTAGTAGTAGCTGTTGGACTGTTTACCGCAGAAACTTCAAAAGCACTCCCCCATTTTCCATTTTCGTAAGGAATTGCATAAATACTGCAATACAAATTTCTACTGCATTTGTTGTAATAAAACACATCGCCTTTCGTATTTAAACACCCATTGGCTATGTGAAAACCTTTTTCGTTTATTTTCTCTTCTAATTTACTATCGGTTAGCCAAACATCTCCTTTTCTGTTTGCACTAAACAATTTCATTAAATAGTAAGACGTATCAGAAACTTCATTATCATCTTTCATTTTTTCATCACGCAGCGAAGAGTAGATTAAAACAGAATCGCTTAACAAGGTTGCTCCCAACTCACTATCGTAGGTGTTGATAGAATTACCTATGTTTTTAATATCGATAGGCAAAGAATCTTTTCGAAGTTGTATAGCTGTTTCGCACGATTTAATTTCTTGCATTACCTTTTGGTAATGATAGCTTTTCTTATCTCTAAAAAAACGTTTCGAACGCTTGAAAAACTTTTTTGCCTCGCTGTAGTTCCCATTATATTTCAACATCATCGAATACCAAAATGGAGCTAAAGGAAATAATTTCCCTCCCATGTCCTTTCGATAAACCGTATTGTAATACCACTCTGCTTTGGCGTAATCGTTATACAAACGTAATGCTTCGGCATATTTGTAAACCACATCAAGGTAAGCCGAATCAACATCCATGGCATCTTTATACCACTTGCTTGCTCCATAATAATCGCCTTCGGCAAAAAGTTGGTCGCCAACTTTAATAAATTGCTTTTGTGATTGAGCAGAAAGCCCACCAAGAGAAAACACAACCAATAAAAAGACAATCCAATTAAACCTCATTGCAATTTTTTACTTGGTTAAAAGTATAAAAAAAATAGTGATTAGAAATTAGTAGCTGTTGGTAAGTAAGAAATTATTACTTCTTCTTTTGTGTCATTCTGAACAATATTTTGTGTCCCGAGTATTCGGTACTACAAAATGAAGTGAAGAATCTATTTTTAAAAAATATCTAATGCTTAAAGATTCTTCACTTCGTTTTACATCAAAAACAAGTTTTTTGTAAAACATTGTTCAGAATGACAGTAAAACTATTTTTTAAGTTCTAATTTTTTTTATTTCTTAAATAAGCAATTACTGCAATTACCAAAATTACTACAACCGTTACAGGAACAAAAGTAGGAATTGGAACTGGGTCACCTTTTGCATAAGAATGCAACCCTGACAAGTAATAATTTACACCAAAATAAGTCATGATTACTGTACTGAAACCAAGAACTGAAACCAAGTTAAACAAGTATTTCCCATTAGCTTTTGGTATAAATCGTAAATGTAAAATCATGGCATAAATCAACACAATTACCAATGCCCAAGTTTCTTTTGGATCCCAACCCCAATACCTACCCCAGCTTTCGTTTGCCCACACACCACCTAAAAATGTACCTACTGTAGCCATAAACACCCCAACGGTCAAAGTCATTTCATTGATATACGTCAACTCTTTAATGGTATCAGTAATATTGTTGTAATTCTTTTTGGTTCTTAAAATCATTAACAACAAGTTCATAAATCCTAACAATGCACCCAAACCTAAAAACCCATAGCTACCCGTAATTACTGCAACGTGTATCATCAACCAATACGATTTTAACACTGGAACCAATGGAGTAATTTCTGGATCAAGCCAGTTTAAATGTGCAACCATTAAAATTAATGAAGTCAGAACAGCTGTTGCGGCCAAGGTCATTTTTGAAGTACGTGAAAACAAAAAACCTGCAAAAACCGTTGCCCAACCAATGTATATCATCGACTCGTAACCATTACTCCAAGGTGCATGACCAGAAATGTACCAACGAGCAGCTAAGCCTAATGTATGAGCTAAAAACAATGCAAATAAGAAAACGGACAATCCAGTAATGACTCTTTTCTTCCATTTCTTCGCACTAAAAATATCCATGAATAAGAACACTAACATCAACAATCCTGTAAACAAGTAGTACTTAAACAACTTCTCAAAAATGTTGATTTTATTGTAGGTTATCTCGGCATCAATTACCGATTGAGCAGGAATAACTGCTGCGCCAAACTTTTGTTGATATTCAACCACATGATTTAAAATACTGTCGGCTAAAGACCAGTTTCCGTTGGTAAACGATTCGTTTATTGCTGAAAAATAATAAGGAATAATCGACTTCACAAAAACCGAATCGTGCGATTTAAATTGTTGATAATCCATACTGGTAAACCACGTATTGTTTTCATCTCCAGCTTTTGGAAACACCCTCAACATTGCACCCTGAAACACCATAAAACAAATGTTTGCACGCTCATCAACAGCAATTACTTCTTTGTCGTATTTGGTACGTTCAGCAGGTTTTTTACGATTGGCTTCATCGGCATCTTTTGCTATGATGTAACTAAACTCTTTATCGAAGAAATTTTTAAAAGCTGCATAACCATCAACTGCGTTTAATTTTTTCTCTAATTCAGGATGTTTTACTTTAATTAAAGGTTGTTCTTGCCAATAACCAGGATTGTACATCATACTTAACAACACTTGGTTGGCACTCATGTCGTTAAATTGCTCTTTACGGGCAACTTTACGCAATACTTCCGAAGCCAAGGTTTGAACTGGTTTTATTCTACCTCCAGCATCTTGAATTAACAACCTACCAAATTTTTCAGCATGTTGCTCATCAATTTTAACGTATTCGTTTTTTTGATGTGGCGAATCGTGTTGAGCAGTTGCAAATCCTATAGAAAACAACACCAATAAAACAGTCAATTTTTCACGTTTCAACCGCATTTTGTTAATGGAGTTTCTTAAGGTATTAAATCTTGATTTTTTAGAAAGTAAGGTCAACACCATACCTAACATTAGCAAGAAATAACCAACATAAGTTACGGTTGTTCCCCAAAAATCGTGGTTTACCGATAATACTGTTCCCAATTCATCTTGGTCGTACGACGATTGAAACAAACGATAACCATCGTAATCCAATACATTGTTCATAAATATGCGTTGCGAAAATTTCTTCCCACCATTTCTGTTATCAATAACGGTTACTTCACTTTCGTAAGATGAGGGGCTCATCGAACCAGGATATTTGTATAAAATAAAATTATCGAGTTTTACTTCAAAAGGAACATACACTTCTTTAGCACCATAAGCCAATGAAAAATTTAATCCTTCCAACTGAAAAATGGTGTTTCTTGAGGTATATCCTTTACCTCCAAATAGTGTTACCTCATTTTTAGTATTGTTACAAGTTACATCAACCACCAAAGCATCTTCACCTCTAACACCTTTTGCAGCAGTAACTTTCTTTACTTCTACACTTTCGTGTAATTCCTTAAACACTAACTGGATTCCACCAACGGTGTACAATCTTCGGTTTTTAAACTCGTGTAAGGAATCTCTAACCAACACATCAGTTGATTGATCATCCATACTTAAATATTGAATATCGTAAGGCGACAGAACAGTCAACCCTCCATTCAATTCACTAATTTTAATGGCTTCCGACCGACTGTTATCGTTAAATGCAATCGGGAAATCGCCAAAAAATTTGGTTTGACCATCTTCAATAAAACGTGACATTCTTCCACCTTCACCAACAGTAACTATTTCAATTATTTTTTTACCATTTTTTACAGGAACAACCGTATCAATAGAGTTTGGAATAAAATCTTTGTAACTAACCGCAATATCTTTACCTTCAAAATTAAATTTAACATTGAAGTTTTCGTTATGTAACGGATTTAAAAACAAAGGTTTATCAAAAGCATACTGCATTTTTTGGTCGTCCACCTTAAATTGCAAATACGTTTGGTCGGTAACAATAATATTACTTTGCTCTCCTTCACGGATATGCATCAAACCCTCAAAACCAAAGTATCGTGTAATTCCAGCACCAATCAATATTACAATAAAAGCTACATGGAATGTTAAGGTAGCCAATTTGGATTTTTGAAACATTTTATACTTAAAAATGTTACCGATTAAGTTAATGGTTAACAACAACATCACCAATTCCAACCATCTGGTATTAAAAATTACACTTTTAGCTGCTGGTGTACCGTAATCGTTTTCGATAAAGGTTGCCACACCAATTGCTGCTCCGAAAATAAAAAGCAAAACAGCAGTTAGTCTGGTAGAGAACAATATATTTTTAATGGAAGTAAGCATGTGTAATTAAATTTATGACAGCAAAATTAACTATTTTTGAAGCAATCAACCGATTAATTCAACTTTATTGAAAGAGATTAAAACCATAACATTTATTGGTGCTGGAAACGTGGCTACACATTTAGCAAAAGCTTTGTTTAAAGTCAACATCTCTATTAATCAGGTTTACAGCAAGTCGTTTAAAAATGCCAATGCTTTGGCTAAAAAAGTAAATGCTCAGCCCATCGAAAATTTGAGCCAACTCAATAGCCGAACAGATTTGTTAATCATTTCGGTACCTGACGATGCTATTGAAACTGTTTTAAAAAACATAACCATAAAGGATAAATTAATGGTACACACTTCGGGTAGCGTTGATTTAAGTGTTTTTAAAAAAGGAACTTTTAAATCGGTTGGAATATTTTACCCTTTGCAGACTTTTAGCAAAAGTAAAGCGGTTAACATCCACGAAGTACCTTTTTGTATTGAAGCCAATGCTAAACCAAATTTAACTTTACTCCACATTTTGGCTAATAGACTATCTGATAAGGTTTATGAAATAAGTTCGGCACAACGACAACAATTGCATTTAGCAGCTGTTTTTGCTTGTAATTTTTCTAACAACATGTATCAAATTGCTTTTGATATTTGCGGTAAAAACAACATCGATTTTAACATTCTGAAACCATTAATTAAGGAAACTGCTCAAAAAATTGAAACCATTGAACCCAAATTAGCACAAACCGGACCAGCAAAAAGAAAGGATGCAACAACCATTTTAAAACACTTGGATTTACTTCAAAATCAAAAAAATTATCAAGACATTTATCAATTAATAACGCAAAATATTCAGAAAGATAGTTGACAGTTAATGGTCTTCAATAAGTACAAAAAAACCAATAACTATCAACCAACAACTAATAACAAAAACATGAGTAACTTTAAAGAACTTCTTCCAAAAATCAACACTTTTATTTTTGATGTTGATGGCGTTTTAACCGACGGTATGGTTACGGTAATGTCGGACGGTGATCAAATTAGACGTATGAACATTAAAGATGGCTATGCCTTGCAGTATGCTGTAAAAAAAGGCTACAATATTGCCATTATTTCTGGAGGAAGCTCCGAATCGGTTCGTTTGCGTTTAAACGGACTAGGTATTACTGATGTATTTTTAAAAGCGAGCAACAAAATAGAGATTTTTGAAAACTACATCAAATCAAAAAACATAACTACCGATAACATTTTATACATGGGTGATGATGTTCCTGATTATCCTGTGATGATTAAATGTGGAGTAGCTACCTGCCCCAACGATGCAGCTATTGAAATTAAAAGCATTGCACATTACATTTCTCACAAAGATGGCGGAAAAGGTTGCGTAAGAGATGTAATTGAACAAGTGCTACGCTGTCAAGGTAAATGGTTTGACGAAACTGCTCACACATGGTAATTAGTAAATTGTGTTTAGTGTATAGTAGTTAGTATACTTATCGTTGTTTTACAAAACAAAACACTAAACACTATATACCAGGCACTAGGCACTAGACACTAAAAACGACATACAAATGACTCAACCAAACAACCCTCTTCACGGCGTACGATTAGACACCATAGTTAATACTTTAGTAGATTATTACGGCTGGGAAAAATTGGGGAACCACATCAACATCAATTGTTTTAAAAACAACCCAACGTTAAAATCGAGTTTAGTATTTTTACGTAAAACACCTTGGGCAAGAAAAAAAGTGGAGGACTTGTATTTAGAGGTTATCGAGCGACAATCATAATTTAACAATTTTTGTAAAAATTTGAATTAGAATAAGCCTTAAATTTGCACCATGGTATTTCTTACAAGAAGAGAACGTTTTAATGCTGCTCACCGTTTATTTAAACCTGAATGGACTGACCAACAGAATTTTGAGGTTTTTGGTAAATGCTCCAACCCCAACTGGCACGGACACAATTACACTATTTTTGTAACCATAAAAGGTGAACCAAACCCCGAAACTGGTTTTGTAATTAACCTTAAACAATTGAGCAAAATTGTTCGTGAACGCATTATTGAACAAGCCGATCACAAAAATTTAAACTTGGAAGTTCCCTTTATGAAAGAGAAGATACCTACTGCCGAAAATATTGCCATTGCTATTTGGCAAGAAATTGAAGCCGACATTATTAAATTAAATTGTAATTTACATTGTATAAAGGTGGTAGAAACCGAGAATAATTCGGTGGAATACTACGGAAATTGAATTTTATGGCAGAATTAGATAAAAACATGATGAGAGAAAATAACATGGACGGTTACGAAAAAATCGAACAGTACAATGATGATAAAATCAATGCACTTTCCAATCATTATGCAAAGATAATTGAACATTTAGGCGAAGACGTTAAACGTGAGGGCTTAGAAAAAACTCCTGAACGAGTGGCTAAAGCCATGCAATACTTAACACACGGTTATGATTTAGACCCCGCAGAGATATTAAAATCTGCTATGTTTGCCGAAGACCACAACCACATGATTATTGTAAAAGACATTGAATTGTATTCCATGTGCGAACACCACATGTTACCATTTTTTGGAAAAGCACACATTGCTTACATTCCTAACGGTCACATTGTTGGTTTAAGTAAAATACCTCGTGTGGTGGATGCTTTTGCAAGAAGATTGCAAGTTCAAGAACGTTTAACAGACCAAATTATGAATTGTATTCAAGACACCTTAAACGCTAAGGGTGTAGCTGTTGTAATTGAAGCTAAACACATGTGTATGCAAATGCGTGGTATTCAAAAACAAAATTCTACCACAACAACCTCTTCGTTTACTGGTGCATTTGAAAAAGATAGCACCCGTAAAGAGTTTATTGCATTAATTTCACACAAAATGTCATAAAATTAACTGCCAAACTGACTAAAATTATATTTGGAATACCATTTGACTATAGCTTAAAAAAAATTAAATTATTATTGAAAACTAAACACAACACACCTAAAACTAAACACTAATAATATGTTAACAAGCCCCATATTTATCATCGGTATTGTATTTATGCTAATAGGATTAGCAGTAGGTCAAATGCTAAAATCAAAATTTAAAAAGTATTCAAAAATTCCACTTTCAACCAATTTAAGCGGTAAAGAAGTTGCTGAAAAAATGCTGAAATATTACGGCATTTTTGATGTAGAAGTAATTTCTGTACAAGGTCAATTAACCGACCACTACAACCCCGTAAACAAAACAGTAAATTTAAGTCCTGATGTGTACGAAGGTAGAAATGCAGCAGCTGCTGCAATTGCTGCTCACGAATGTGGACACGCTGTGCAACATGCTACAGCTTACAACATGCTTAAATTAAGAACTGCTTTAGTGCCTTTACAAAATGCAAGTGGTAAAATCATCAACATTATTGTAATGATTTCCATTTTTGGAGGTTACTTTTTATACAGTGCATTGCCTTTCAATGCCATTCTTTATGTAATTATTGCTGCTTATGCCGTAATTACTTCTTTCAGTTTCATTACGCTTCCTGTAGAATTTGATGCCAGCAAACGAGCATTGGTTTGGATTAGAACGAATGGTATTGTTAACTCATCAGAATACGACAATGCAAAAGATGCCTTGAATTGGGCTGCTGCAACATACGTTGTTGCTGCAATTGGTTCATTAGCCACTTTATTGTATTACATATCAATGTTAAATAATAGAGATTAATAACTATAAGTCCATTCAAATAATTCTATAACCACATAGATACATAGGTTTCTTATTATACAACTGTAATAACCATAAAGTATTAAATAGGTACACAATAGCTATTTCACGCTAAGCGTGAAAAACTATGTATAACTTATATCATTCTTTTATAGTTTTTATAGCTATGTACCTATGTGGTTAAATATTTTTATATCAAACTCATGTTAATTATTATCAAATCACTATTATTTTTAATTATAAAATTCTACTTTTGTCCCGATATAAATCGGGATTAAACAAACACAAAAACCAAGTTGAAATGAGTATACTAGTAAACAAAAATTCAAAAGTTATCGTGCAAGGATTTACGGGTGGTGAAGGTACTTTCCACGCTGGTCAAATGATAGAATACGGAACCAACGTTGTTGGTGGTGTAACTCCTGGAAAAGGTGGTCAAAAACATTTAGACAAGCCTGTTTTTAATACGGTTGAAGATGCTGTTAAAGCAACTGGTGCTGATGTCTCAATTTTGTTTGTGCCTCCAGCTTTTGCTGCTGATGCAATTTTAGAAGCTGCTGATGCTGGTATTAAAGTTATTGTTTGTATTACAGAAGGAATTCCTGTTAAAGACATGATTCCTGTTAAAGAATATTTAAAATCAACTGATTGTCGTTTAATCGGACCAAACTGCCCAGGTATTATTACTCCAGGTGAAGCTAAAATTGGTATCATGCCAGGTTTTATCTTCAAAAAAGGTAAAATTGGTATCGTTTCAAAATCAGGAACATTAACTTACGAAGCTGCCGACCAAGTGGTGAAAGCTGGTTTAGGAATTTCTACTGCTATTGGTATTGGTGGTGACCCAATTATTGGAACCACTACACAAGAAGCTATTGAAATGTTTATGGCTGACCCAGAAACGGACGGAATAGTTATGATTGGTGAAATTGGTGGTAACCTTGAAGCAAATGCTGCTGCTTGGATTAAAGCTAACGGAACTAAACCAGTTGTTGGTTTTATTGCCGGAGAAACTGCTCCTGCTGGTAGAACAATGGGACACGCTGGTGCTATTGTTGGTGGTGAAAACGATACAGCTCAAGCTAAGAAAAGAATCATGAGAGAAGCTGGAATTACTGTTGTTGATTCGCCTGCAACGATTGGTGAAGCTATGGCTGAATTAATGAAAGTTAACGCATAATAAAGTACTGAGTGGTCGGTGATGGGTGGTCGGTAAGACAACTCAACACTCATCACTCAACACTCACAACTATTTATAGATGAAATTATTAGAAGGTAAAGTAGCCATAATTACAGGAGCAACCAGAGGTATTGGTAAAGGTGTTGCCGAAGTTTTTGCTAAACATGGTGCTCAAATCGCTTTTACGTACGTTTCTTCGGAAGAACAAGCCAAAGAAGTAGAAAAAATGCTAACCAGTTATGGTGTAAAAGCAAAAGGATACAAATCGAACGCTGCTGATTTAAAACAAGCGGAGCAATTTATTGCTGATGTGGTTGCTGAATTTGGTAGAATTGATGTAATTGTAAACAATGCAGGTATTACTCGCGATGGTTTATTGATGCGTATGAGTGAAGAAAACTGGGACGAAGTAATCAATACCAACCTAAAATCAGTATTTAACATTACCAAAGCTGCGTTGAAAACTCTATTGGGACAACGTTCTGGCTCTATCATTAACATGAGTTCGGTAGTAGGTATCGAAGGTAATGCAGGACAATCGAACTATGCCGCATCTAAAGCTGGAGCTATTGGTTTTACTAAATCTATAGCACAAGAAATTGGTTCTCGTAACATCCGTTGCAATGCCATTTGCCCAGGTTTTATTGAAACTGAAATGACAGCTCAACTCAACCAAGACATTATGAAAGGTTGGATAGAAGATATACCTATGAAAAGACCTGGAACTCCGGAAGATGTGGCTAATGCAGCATTGTTTTTGGCTTCCGATTTATCGTTGTACGTTACCGGACAAACACTTAACGTTTGTGGTGGTATGCAAACCTAGTTCAAACAAAACGATTTATACAAAAGGAGGCGATGGCCTCCTTTTTTTGTTCTAAAAAAATTGTTTACTTATATTTTCATTAATTTACTAAAATAATAAACGAATAATTAACCTATTGTTTAACATTTCAGAAATATTTAATAATAGAGAAATCTCAGTCTTTTCTTGGGTAATTATTTTTCTAATTGGAGTATTTTCTAAAGAAAATTCAAGGAAGGCAATACTTCCTCTAATTTTTAGCTTCTTTAGCTTATACAGGCTATATATATTAATGATAATTTATATTGTCTTTTTAGTTTTTATATTGAATCTAATCAAATTATGGGGTATTGACCAACTAAAAGATACTATATACTGGGTGTTCGGAGGTGCTTTTGTAATGTTTTTTAATATTAATAAGGCTTCAGAAAGTGACAATTATTTTTACAACTTATTTAAGGATTCTTTCAATATATTGTTAATCATAGAGTTCTTTTCGAACTTATATTCATTTCCACTAATAATTGAATTTATCTCATTACCACTTATTTTAACATTTAGCTTGATTACCAGTTTTAAAAAGATTGATAAAAGTGTTGTTAAATTATCAACTTTTTTATTGAGAACATATATTGTTTCAGTAATTATCTATTCAACTATTTTAGTCATCAATGATTATAAAGTAGTTTTTACCACAGTTAATTTAAAAACATTAATTGCTCCTTCAATAATGACAATATTATTTATACCCTTTCTTTATTTTATTGCATTATATATGGCTTATGAAATATTTTTTAAAATGAAGAAATACATTTTAAATGATAATCCTCAATTATTTAAATTCTTATTCTGGCACGTAATAAAAAGATGCTCCTTTAATCTACAAAAAATTAGATTGGTAAATAAAAAATTACATGTCTATTCATCGATTGAAAAAAGTCAAATTATAGACGAGTTAAATCAAATTATGGAAAAAATATAATCTTATAAAAAAGTTTGATAGTTAATGATTCTTGATAAGAATATCATATGAGAAATAAACTTAAAGAAAGGTTTTTTTCGAGTTTTCACACCCATTTAAAATAGTTCAACTACTTTTATAAAATTATGTGTGGTATCTCAGGCATCATTAGTTTTCAGCCAAACAATAAGCTGGTAAAAAGTATTTCGTCGGTTAACGATGAAATCAAGCACCGTGGTCCTGATGATGAAGGGTATGTTTTTTTTGAACACAATACCCCTACTCCCGTTTTTGGAAAAGACACACCGAATAATGTAAAACAATCTAACTTATTATACACACCAAAAACAGGTATTGAAGGATTCAACTCCAATGCCAATGTGGTTTTGGGGCATCGTAGGTTATCCATTTTAGATTTAACCGAACATGCCCACCAACCCTTGTGCAACGAAGATGGTAATTACTGGATAGCATTTAACGGCGAAATTTACAACTACCAAACCATCCGAGCAGAATTGATTGGGTTGGGTTATGCCTTTACTTCAACTTCCGATACCGAAGTGGTGTTAAAAGCTTACATGGCTTGGGGTGCAGCTTGTTTAAACAAGTTCAACGGTATGTGGAGTTTTGTTATTTACAACACCGCCACACAGCAACTGTTTGGTGCTAGAGACCGATTTGGTGTAAAACCTTTTTACTACATCCACAACAACAACTATTTTGCTTTTTGCAGCGAAATAAAAGGCTTATTAAAACTCGATGGCTTTGAAAAAACCATCAACCCAAAAGCCGTTTACGATTATTTGGTGTTGGGAAAAATGGAAATAGATGCCGAAACCTTTTTTAAGGGCATTTTTGAACTAAAACCTGCCACTTATTTTGAGTTGGATGTAACAACCAAAAAATTTACAACACATAATTATTACCAACTCAACACCAATACCCATTGGGAAAAAGTAAATAAAAACACTTCAGCTAGATATATTGCCGATTTAAAAACCAAAATAACCAATGCAATTGCGTTACGCTTAAACTCCGATGCAAAAACTGGGACGTGTTTAAGTGGTGGTATTGATAGTTCTATTGTAGTTGGAACTATCAATGAATTGTTAAAACAACATGAAATTCAACAAATTGGCGAAAAACAAGAAGTGTTTACGGCTTCTTACCCAAATAACGCCATTGACGAAAGTCGTTGGGCAAAATTGGTGGTAGAGCAAACCAACACCAACTGGAACCAGACCAAACCAACTGCCGTAGAATTACAACAACAACTCGAAGACTTGGTGTATGCCCAAGACATTCCTTTTGGTTCGTCGAGCACGTTTTCGCAATACAAAGTAATGGAACTCATCCACAACAAAAATGTTAAAGTCACTTTAGATGGACAAGGTGCTGATGAGTTGTTTGGCGGTTATGCCAACCACTTTACCAATTGGATGACCAATGCATTTAAATCGTTTTCGTTTTCGGCTATTCGCAACAACTTAAACAATGCTCACCCCAGTTTTGCTAATCGAAAAAATGTGGTAAAACTACCTTTACAAAAATTCGTTATTCAAAATTTCCAGCCGTTTTACTTTAAAAAATTCAAACAACACGAACCCGAATTGGCTTTTGTAAATAAGGGTTTAATAACAGCAAACAACAAGCGTTTTGGTTTTATCAACGATAAAATAAAAAGTACTTTAAACGGTTTGTTGCATTACCAATTTACCGAATACGGTTTAAAACATTTATTGCGTACTGCCGACAGAAATTCCATGCGTTTTTCGGTTGAAAGCCGTATGCCTTTTGCAGATGATATTGATTTGATTGAAACGGTTTTTAATATCTCTGGAAGTTATAAAATACAACACGGCAAAAGCAAATTTTTGTTACGCGAAGCCATGAAAGATGTACTTCCTAGCGAAATCTACAACAGAACTGACAAAATTGGTTTTGCTACTCCCGAGAAAAAATGGATGCAGGAATTGAAGCCTTATTTTAAGGAAATTATCAGTCAACAAAAAAATGATGAGTACGTGAATTGGGAAGATTTTTACCAAAATTTCGATGCCATTTACGACAACGCCCTAAATACAAGTACGCTCAGGTTGTGGAGATTTATTAACTTCGCTCTTTGGCGAAAAGTATATCAGGTGTAAATAAAATTAAAACCACATAGCAACATAGAAAAGTAGAAAATCATAAACCAACATAGTTTCAGTAGCTACGCTACTGTTTAACCATCAAAGATGGTCTATGAAATACTTCTTCTTCAATAAAAACTATTATGTCTATGTGGTTAAAAAATAAAAGTTATAAAACTTGAGCAACTGCAATGAATAAACCACTCAACATATTGTTTTTGGCTTCTTGGTTTCCGAACAAACTAAAACCTAAAAACGGAAATTTTATTCAGCAGCACGCTTTAGCGGTTAGTAAAGTTTGTAATGTGGCTTGTTTGCATGCTTTATCAAACGAGCAAGACGAGCTTTTTGATGTTGAAGAGCGAACAACTGAAGGTGTTTATGAAGTGATTGTATACTACAAAAAAATCAACTCCAACTTTCCCATTATTTCACAATACTTAAAAGTAAAACGACAAATTGAAGCGTATCGATTGGGTTACAAAAAAGTTAAAGCCCATTTAAAGACTGTCGATTTGGTGCATTTAAATGTGATGTTTCCAGCGGGTATTTTTGCCTTAGATTTAAAAGAAACGTTTAAACTACCTTACATCATTTCTGAAAATTGGACGGGTTTTTTGCCTACCGACCCCATTAAAATTACTGGTGTAGAAAAATATTTCATCAAACGCATCATGAAAAATGCTTCGGTAATTTGTCCTGTTTCTGAAGATTTAGAAGCTGCCTTAAAAACCTATTACCCCCACCCCTATTTTGAAATTGTACCCAATGTGGTCAATACCAATGTGTTTAAACACCAAACGCACGAAAAAGGGAAACGTATTTTACACATTTCCAATTTAAAAGACGAACACAAAAACATTACAGGCATCTTAGATTCTATTAAAGAATTGAGCCTAACCAGAACTGATTTTTTCATTACCATTGCCGGTGATGGGGATTATCAATACTTTCAACAATATGCCAAACAATTACAAATACCAGCAAATTTGTACACCATAGAAGGAGCTAAAAGTTATACTGAAGTTGCAGCCTTAATGCAACAACACGATTTGTTCTTGTTGTACAGCAATTACGAAAACTTACCTTGTGTTGTAGCAGAATCGTTAGTTAGTGGTTTACCCGTATTAAGCTCAAAAGCTGGTGGAACTGCCGAAATGGTTGATATCACATCAGGAATTATTGTTGAAGCAAAAAACAATACTTTGCTAATTAAACAGTTAAATTACATGCTAGATAATTTAGACCAATACAACACCACTGAAATTGCAGAGAAAGCAGTTCAAAAATACAGTTACGAAAATGTGGGAAAACAATTTTTATCCATTTACCAAAAAGTCTTAAACCGATAATATACCTTGTCAACCCTAAATTTTATAAAATCATTTTTAGACCGAAAAGGCGGGTACGTGGTTTTTTCATCGTTTTTCATCAAACTCATAACCTTTTGTATTTCCATCTTTATCATCCGCTTTATTTCTAAAAACGAGTTTGGATTATTGGTGTATGCCAACACCATTATTGCGTTTATTTCACCCTTTAAAGGTTTTGGTATTTATCAGGGTTTGTTACGATTTGGATCTATTTCCAATTCCCAACAACAAAAAAAATTCTATTTCAATAAAGTATTAATTAAAGGATTCTTTTTCTCGTCCATCATCATTTTTGCTTTACTCTTACTCGCCCCTTTTATCATTTCTAACATTAGCGACAGCTATTTGTATTTGGTGTTTTTAAGTTTTCAGTTAATCACGCTATTGTTTGTCGATACCATTAAAATTTATGCTCGTTTGCTTAACCTCAATAAATTGTATGCCGACATAAACATATACAGCAACATCATTTTGTTGGTTTTTGTAGTAGCTTTTACCTTAATCTGGGGAAGTTGGGGCTATGTGGCTGCATTGGTGGTTTCGCCGTTGTTGTACGGTATTTATCTTTCGTACAAACTCAAGTTGTTTAAATACAACAAGTTTCAAATACCCGAATACAACACCAAACAATTTTTGAGCTATGGTTTTTACATGAGTGTTGGTGGTGTTTTATCAGAAATGCTCTTTGCCGTTGATATTTTATTAATTGGTAACATTATTAAAGATGCCGAGCTTATTGCTCAATACAAAACCTCTAACATTATTCCTTTTAGTTTACTCATTTTACCTGTTGCTATCATTACTGCCGATTTTGTTCAACTTTCTCGTATGGCAATTTCAGATAAAAAAGAATTGGTAAAATACTATTGGAATTACCTTAAAATAATGGGAGTATTAAGTGTATTTATTCTATTATTCTTTTACTTTTTCTCTACCGATTTATTATTGATTTTTGGGAAAGAATACAGCAACGACAACAACTTAATGTTTGTATTCTCTATTGGTACGGTTGGTGCTTTACTGTTTAGAAACCCATTAGGAAACATCTTATCTGCCATAGGTTGGCCAAAAATAAATGCTTTTTTCTCCTTAATTGTTTTAATCATTAATGTTATTGCTGGGTACTATTTTATTACTAAATATGGTGTGATGGGTGCTGCTTATACCACCATATTTTTAATGTGGTTTTCAGGAATTTTGTCTTTATTTGCGTTTATCTATTTTATAAAACAACCCATTGAGCAAAATCAGTAAACTACTTAAAGGCATCAGTGCAATTATCCAAAAACCTTATTTACTTAATAAGGTAATTGATGATGAATCGTGGTTTTTTGATACCATTAAAAAGAAATATCCACAATACACCCATGGCTTACCAATAGTTGAATTGAATCAATTGTTGCCCGAAGTAAACGAAGCCATTGCACCTTTTGCATTCTTGGGTGGGGGCTCTTTACCAACCGATTTATTGTTATTAAAAGGACTAGCCAAACAATATCCCGAATGTTTTTACTTTGAAATTGGTACTTGGCGAGGAGAAAGTGCATCAAACATTGCCTCAGTAACTCCAAATGTGTACACCTTAAATTTAACCAACGAAGCTTTAATTCAATTAGGTTATGATGAAGAATACCTAAAGCAACAAGGCTTATTCTCCAATAAATTTAAAAATATTACACACCTGAGAGGTAACTCCACCAATTTCGATTTCTCTCCTTACTTTGGTAAATGTGATGTTGTTTTTATTGATGGAGATCACAGATACGAAGGAGTTTTAAACGACACTAAAATTGCATTTAATATACTAAAAGACGATAATTCAGTAATTGTTTGGCACGATTACATTGACCATAGCTTTAATATAAGATGGGATGTTGTGCAAGGAATATTGGATGGATGCGAAACAAACAACTTGAAACATCTCTACCATATCAACAATACATTAAGTGCTATTTTTACTAAAAAAGAGTTAATACCTGTTTCAAACAAACCTATTTTAACCCCAAATAAGCAATTTAAGGTTAAAATCGACTCCGAAAAATTGTAAAAAAACACTCTTTTACCAATTTATTTAATCATCAATTAAAATTATTCTACTTGATAATCAGTTGTTTATAATTTTTTTAAGTACTATGTATTACATGGTATTATCTTTTAGACATATCTTTGCTATGTAAATTAATAGGTTAAACACTTTTAAAAATAAATAGCAATGAAAAAAATAATGTTAATACTAGTTTTGGTTGGAAGTTCATTAATGAGTTTTGCCAATCCACATAAAACTACAATGGTAGGTAATGAAACTGCCTTGATAAAAAAAATGGTAAACAAACTACGTTTACCTGATAATTTAAAAAAGAAAAGTAATGCTGGAGTTTTAAACGTTGAATTTATCATCAACGATAAAGGTGCTATCGAAATCAAAAACATTTCAGGCAAAAATGCAGAAATCACATCTTTTATCAAAAATCAATTTGAATCACTTGAAATTGAAATTGGTACTTTAGAAAAAAACACCACATACTTTATTGATATTAATCTTAATATAATTTAAAATTATGAACATTGAAAACACCAAAGCCCAGATGAGAAAGGGAGTACTTGAGTACTGTATCCTTTCAATACTCAACAACGGAGAGGCTTACCCATCAGAAATAATTGACCAACTAAAGCAAGGTAAATTAATAGTGGTTGAAGGCACCTTATACCCTTTATTAACCCGATTAAAAAATGCCGACTTATTGGGCTACCGTTGGGAAGAATCAACCTCTGGACCACCTAGAAAATATTATTCACTTACCGAAAAAGGAAGCGAATTTTTAAAAGAACTTGCCGATACCTGGAACGAATTAGTAGAAGCAGTTGAACTAACTAGAAAAATTAAATAACTAACAACTAAACAATTATAATCATGAATCAGACATTAACAGTTAATATAAGCGGTATAGTGTTTCACATTGAGGTGGATGCTTACGATACGCTGAAAAACTACTTAAATAAAATCAAAAGCATCTTCGGAAATTCGGAAGAACGAGAGGAAATAATGCAAGACATTGAATCTCGAATAGCTGAATTATTTAGCTCTTCGATGAACGATAAAAACCAAGTTATTACCGCTGCAGATGTAGACAAGGTAATTGCTGTAATGGGAAAGCCAGAACAATACATAAACGAAGAAGATGAAGAAGAAATACATTCTTCAACTAATTCAAGCCACAGTCAAGTTAAAACCGATAAAAAACTATTCCGTAATCCTGACGATAGAATATTGGGTGGAGTTTGTTCTGGTTTAGGTGCTTACATTGGTTTTGATACCGTATGGATTCGTTTATTCTTTGTTGCAGCATTCTTTTTAGGATTTGGTTTCTTCACCTACATTATATTATGGATAGTAATGCCCGAAGCTAAAACAGCTTCGGATAAACTAAAAATGAAAGGTGAGCCCATTAACGTAAACAATATTGGTAGAAAATTTGAAGAAGAAGCCAATAAAGTAACCGAAAAATTAAAAAATGTAGATACTTCAAAATTTTCCCAAAAAGCAGGTACAGTTGTAGAAAATACAGCTGGAGCTATAGGCAGTATTTTAACTACACTATTTAGTATTTTAGGAAAAGTAATTGGTGTGTTTTTTCTAATCTTAGGTACATTTTTATTGGTAATGCTATTAGCCATGATATTTGGTTCTAATGCCGTTTTCTCTATAACAAACGAAGGTGTTTTTTCAATAGAATCGTACGATTTTTTAAACATGATATTTGTTTCTCAAGATCAACTTTATTTAGCCATTACAGGTGTTTTATTATTAATAGGAACTCCAATTATAACGTTAATTTATTTAGCCATTCGCTTGTTGTTTAAAATTAAAACACATTACAGTGTAAGCTTAATATTAATATCCATGTTTGTAATTGGAGGGTTTATGTGTGCTATGGTTGGCATTAAAATGGGAACCGAATTATCATCGGATGAAGAAATAGTTCAAACACATGAAATTGCAGCAACGCCAAGTGCATTGGTTATAAGTTCTCCAAACGAAATACTTCCTGGAAAAGGAATCTTAGAAGACCAATACACCAGTATTTCGGTTGATGGAGAAATGCTATACCAAAGTTATGTAAGATTAGAAATTGAAAAGAGTAAAACAGACAGTATTCGGTTAGATGTGGTTACTTCATCAAATGGAAGAAACACAAAAGATGCTATCAAAAATGCTCGTTCAATTACGTACCATTACCAACTTTCTGATTCTGGTTTAGTGTTGGATAATTATTTATCTACTTTAAAAGAAAATAAAATTAGAGGACAACAAGTTCGATTAAAATTATTTATCCCATTAAATCAAGTTATTTATTTAGATGCCTCGTTAAAAGAAGTTTTATCAAACGTTGACAATGTAACCAACACATGGGACAAACACATGATACGAAACAAATGGATAATGCTAGAAAGTGGATTAACCTGTTTAGATTGTACCGATATTAAAGGAGTTACCACCATGCAGTTAGACTCTATAAAAACATATATTCCTATTCATTAATAAATATAAAACCACATGGATACATAGATGAAAAAATTAAAGAATATATAAGTACACATAGCTAACAATAGCAAGCTATTGTGTATTGTCTAAGACAAACTATGTAATTCTTTGATACAAAAAAACTATGTTCCTATGTGGTTAAAGAAAGTTAGTAGTAAGTTGTTTAGTTAGTGCAAAAGAGTCCCGCAGTATTGCGGGGCTTTTTTATTTTGTAATTTTACAAGAAAATCAACCATGAATTTAGAAACCGTTTGTACTGAAGTAAACGCCCTTGCAAAAGAAGTTGGAGCATACATTCAATCACAAAAAATTGCTTTAAGCGATGTAGAAACCAAATCGAAAAACAGCTTGGTAACCTTTGTTGATAAAACTGCAGAGCAAAAATTAGTTAAACGACTTTCAGAACTTATTCCAGAAGCTGGTTTTATTGCCGAAGAAGGCACTTCAACTAAAGTTGGTGAAAAGTACAATTGGATTATTGATCCACTCGATGGCACCACCAATTTTATTCATGGAGTTCCTTGTTATTGTATCAGTATTGGTCTAAAACGTAACAATGAGTTGGTGCTTGGTGTTATTTATGAAATAAACCTAAACGAACTTTTTTATGCCTGGGAAGGAAGTAAAGCGTATTTAAACGGTAAAGAAATTTCAGTTACCTCTATCCTAACACTTGAAGACTCGTTAATTGCAACAGGTTTCCCGTATTACGATTACGAGAAGCAAGACGAATACATGAACTTGTTTAAAGACTTGATGAAAAATTCGAGAGGTTTACGTCGTTTAGGTTCCGCAGCCGTAGATTTAGCTTATGTTGCCTGTGGACGTTTCGATGCCTTTTACGAATACAGTTTGCACCCTTGGGATGTAGCAGCGGGAGCATTTATTGTACAACAAGCAGGTGGTAAGGTTGCAGACTTTAAAGGCGGTGATGATTATTTATTTGGTAAAGAAATTATCACTTGTAATCCACATATTTATCCTGAATTATTAGAGAAAGTTAAAAATCATTTCGGGTGATTGGTTTAATTTCTATTTATACAGTCTAAAATTAGCTCCTATATTAAATATCTTTATTAGATTCGTATTATTATGGGTGTTATTGCAAAGCAAGGTGTGATAAATCTAATTACGTCCTACGCGGGTGTAATAATTGGTGCCGTTAATACTATTTTACTTTTTCCTAATATTTTTACAGCGGCGGAGTTTGGTTTAACTAGAGTTATTGTTTCTGCTGCGATGATGAGCTCCTCGTTATTTTCATTTGGAGTAAGTAGTTTCGCTATTAAATTCTTTCCTTTTTTTAAAGATAAACCAAATCAAAATAATGGTTTTCTGTTCTTTATAATGCTTATACCTTTTATAGGGTATCTAATTTTTTTAATTGTAAGCTTCTTTTTTAAACCTAGCATTATTAGTTATTACAGTACCAACTCTAGTTTGTTCTCTGAATATTATGGATACACTATCATTTTAACATTTTATATTATCTATTTAAATGTTTTTGATTCATACTTAAAAGCATTACATAAAAGCGTTTTCTATAATTTTTTAGATAACATCGTACTAAAATGTTTTTGGTTAATATTAATTATACTCTATTATTTCAAAGTAATAAATTTTAATGAGTTTATCTTTGGATATGTTAATACTTACGGTCTTTTAATATTGTTTGAGCTTCTTTATTTGATGTACATAAAAGAATTTTTTATACTTCCAAACTTTAAAAAATTTGATCTAAAAACAATTAAAGAAATTCTATTCTTTGGAGTATTAACCATGTTTGGTAGTGGTATAACTGGTATGGCTGCTTCAATCGATTCTCTTGTAATAGGTTCAATTGACAAAACTGGCTTGGAAGGTGTTGCATTTTATTCTGTTGCATTTTATGTTAGTTTCCTAATAGTTATACCATTTAATGCTTTAACTCGAATAATTAACACTTCTATTTCTGAAGCTTGGAAAAACAACGACTTGGTAAAAATCAACGATTTTTACAAAAAAAGTTCAAACAATCTCTTACTAATCGGAATGTTTATTTTTTTGGTGATATGGCTAAATGTTGACAGTCTTTTTGAATTGTTGCCCACTGAATACACTCAGGCTAAATATGTATTATTATTTATTTGTTTGGCTAAACTTTTTGAAATCTCTGTAGGTATTAATGGTATTATAATCAACTTTTCTAAATATTATAAACTCATTTTTTATATAAACATCTTACTAATTTTATTACTTATTGTAACCGATTATCTATTAATACCAATTATGGGTATTGTAGGAGCTGCTTTAGCGACTTTAATTTCAACACTTATAGTATTATCAATTTACCTTATCGTTCTTTATAAGAATTATAAACTACTTCCTTTTACGAATAAATCATTTTTGATTTTGATAATCAGTATAATTATCTACTTCATTGTAAACTTAATACCCGATTTCAATCATATTATTCTAAATGTGGGAACAAGATCGTTCATTATTTTAATCCTATTTTTTCCATCAGTTTATGTTTTAAATATTTCTTTAGAGTTTAATAAATTAATTGTCTCTACTTTTCAATACCTAGGAATAACTAAAAAACATTAAATTTGCACAAACATAAATCAACATGAAATTAGCCCTTTTAGTTATAGGAATTCTTGGAATTGGCGTATTTGGTATGGCTGTAAAAATTATCTTTAAAAAAGGTGGTCGTTTTGATAAAACTTGTGCAAGTACCAATTCAGTTTTAAATAAAGATGGCGAGCCTTGTGGTTTTTGTGGTGCACTACCCGAAGAACAATGTAAGAGTGACGAAAAATAGTTTATCGTTATTAGTGTATCGTGTATTGTAACTCTATACACTATGAACAATACACCAACAACTAATCAAGTAAATCTGGTCTTCTTTCTTGAGTTCTTTTAAAAGCCTCCTCTTCACGCCAAGCTTCTATTTTTTTATGGTCGCCTCCTAATAAAATCGAAGGCACTTTTAATCCTCTATATTCTTCAGGTCGAGTATAAACGGGCGGCGCTAATAAATTATCTTGAAAAGAATCGGTTAACGCAGAAGTTTCATCGCTAATTACACCTGGAATTAATCGAATTATGGCATCGGCTAAAATGGCTGCTGGCAGCTCACCTCCCGTTAACACAAAATCTCCAATAGATATTTCTCTGGTAATAAATAAATCCCGTACACGTTGGTCGACACCTTTGTAATGCCCAGCTAAAATCATTATATTTTCTTTCAACGAAAGTGTATTTACCATACCTTGTTTCATGGTTTCTCCATCAGGAGTCATGTATATAATTTCGTCGTACGTTCTTTCGGCTTTTAATTTTTCAATACAATCGGCAATGGGTTGTATTTGCATCACCATACCTGCCCCACCACCAAAAGCGTAATCGTCAACACTCTTTTGTTTATTGGTAGAATAATCTCTCAAATTATGTATAACAACTTCTACCAAACCTTTATCTTGAGCTCTTTTCAATATCGAAGTATTAAAAGGGCTTTCTAACAACTCTGGTAAAACAGTTATAATGTCTATTCGCATAATGCAAAAGTACGAAAGCCCCTCCTAACCTCCCCGATAGGGAGGAATTATTTTATAATTTTGTCATGCTGAGCCTGTCGAAGCATCTTTTTAGTTATTTTTAGATAATGAAATTCAGGTATCTATTCATATTATTATTAATTACAATTCCGATTCTAAAAATAATTGGAGAGTATCAATATTCTAAAACAGTAAATAAGGAAAAACTTCAATTTAAAATAAAAATTTGGGATTTTACGGAGAATGGTAAATTAAACTCAGTTGATACTTTATTAGTTTCTATTAACTTTAATTTACCTAAAACTTATTCCATCAAAAAATATAATCATTATAAAAGTGATTGTTTAGGATGTGAATCACAAGGTTATTCATTCTTTACAAATCCAAGTAGTGAGACAATTAAAGAGCCTGACTCATTATATTTTGAGTGGATTTCAAGAGTCGATACATTGCGTGACATTGACAGCCTAATACTATCTGTTTATACACACATGGATATATTCAAATCGTATTTATCTGAAAAATGTTCAAGTAAAGATTTAATACTAAACTTTAAAGATGAGCTAAAATCTCAATCTCCAGATTATAAATTTTCCAATATAACTGAACATCAAAATTCCGTAGGAAAATATTCAATTCTAAACTATTCATTAAACAGAAGTTACATTGTGTCTACTTTCTGTGTGGGTGGAATTTTTATTAAATTCAATCTAAAAGATCAATCATCTAATACTAATGGGTCATTAAATTTCTATAAAATTCTACAATCTGTAAAAATAAAAGTTGAATATAAAGGCAAAGATGAAAAAATTAAGCAACTAATAAATTAACTCCCTACTTTATACTTTTAACTTTCGTAGTTCACAGTTTAATAATTATTTTTGTAATTCAAATTTTAAGCAATATGGCAGAAATTAGAAGCAACTGGACAAAAGAAGAAATTCTGAATATTTATAACAAACCTCTAATGGAATTGATTTATGATGCTGCTAAAGTTCATAGAGAATATCACGATCCATTAAAAATTCAAGTAAGTAAATTAATTTCGATAAAAACAGGTGGTTGCCCTGAAGATTGTGGTTATTGTCCGCAAGCTGCACGTTACCACACCAACATAGAAAAAAACAATTTAATGCCTCTGGATGAAGTTTTAGCGAAAGCTGAAGCTGCAAAAGCTACTGGTTCATCGAGAGTTTGTATGGGTGCTGCTTGGAGAAATGTTCAAGATGGAGAAGATTTTGACCAAGTAATTGAAATGGTAAAAGGATTAAGTGCAATGAATATGGAAGTTTGTTGTACTCTTGGTATGGTTACCGAAAATCAAGCAACACGTTTAGCAGAAGCTGGATTGCATTACTATAACCACAACATTGACACATCAGAAGAATATTATAAAGAAGTTATTTCTACACGTGGTTTTAACGACAGAATAAAAACATTAGAAAACGTACGTAAAAGCTCATTAAAAGTGTGTTCAGGTGGTATTATTGGTATGGGCGAAACCGTTAACGACCGAATTGGTATGTTAATGGGTTTATTAAAATTAAGCGAAGCACCTGAATCTATTCCAATCAATGCGTTGGTTCCAGTTGAAGGAACACCTTTAGAAGAACAAGAAATTGTGCCGATTTGGGACGTGGTTAGAATGATAGCTACCACTCGTATTGTTTTCCCAAAAAGTACCGTACGTTTATCAGCAGGAAGAACACAAATGAGTAAAGAAGGACAAGCTCTGTGCTTTATGGCAGGTGCAAGTTCAATTTTTGCAGGAGACAAATTGTTAACGACTCCTAACCCAGGCGACAATGAAGATATGCAGTTGTTTAGTTTGTTAGGCTTAACTCCTACTGAAAAACAAAAAGACAATACTGGTAAAGTAAAAATTAGAAAAGACCAACCTATCCTTCGACAAGCTCAGGATGACAGCAATATTGATGTCGAAAAATGGAGCAGACCGGGACACGTTATTGAACGTAATGTACAAGCAACGGAAAAAGGAAAAGAAGCGAGAAAGGTTTTGAAAGAGAATAGCCCCTCTTAATTTCCCCGAAGGGGAGAAATGTCAATACTAATTAAAGCTTGACATTAGTCGTATTGTCACACTGAGCTTGTCGAAGTGTCTTTTTACTTAAATAGACAATGAATCAAATCACCTAAAAATTGAAAGATCAGCTTCAACATATTCAACAACAGCTTGATAAACGAAAAAAAGAGAATGCTTTTCGTGAACTAAAAACGAATCAACAGTTGGTTGATTTTTGTTCTAACGATTATTTGGGTTTCGCGAAAGAATCGGCTATACATCAACTCAATCATCATTTCGAAAATTATGGTGCAACAGGTTCTCGATTAATTTCTGGTAACCATGTCATTACCGAAGAAGTTGAAAATTATTTAGCAAACTTCTACAAAACAGAAGCTGCTTTAATTTTTAACTCGGGTTACAATGCCAATGTGGGGTTGTTCCAATGTTTACCACTACGAACCGACACTATTATTTACGATGAATACATTCATGCTTCTATTCGTGATGGTATAAAATTGAGCAATGCCAAAAATTTTTCGTTTGAACACAATAATTTAGATGCTCTTGAAAACAAGTTAAAACAAGCCTCAGGCCTAATTTATATTGTAGTTGAATCCATTTACTCTATGGATGGCGACCAAGCACCACTTCAAGAAATTACTCAACTTTGTAAAAAATACAACGCAGCTTTAATAGTTGACGAAGCTCATGCTGTTGGTATTTTCGGGAATGGTTTAGGGTTAGTTGCTGAACTAAATTTAGAAAACAATGTTTTTGCACGAGTAATAACATTTGGAAAAGCTTTTGGCGGACATGGTGCTGCTGTGCTTGGAAGCAAATCATTAAAAGAATATTTAATCAATTATTCAAGAGCATTTATTTATACCACTGCCCTACCTTTAACTAATATTTTAACCATAAAAAATGCTCACGAATTTTTACTTCAACACCTTTCAAGAATTGATGAATTGAAGGAGTTAATCCACTATTTCAAAAACTCATCACTCACTACACGTCACTCATCACCCAGTTCATTTAGTGCTATTCATTGCCTCATTATCCCTGGCAACACCGAAGTGAAACAACTAGCCAAAAAAATTCAAATACATGGTTTTGATGTTCGCCCTATTTTATCGCCAACAGTTCCAAAAGGAAAAGAACGTTTAAGAATTTGCTTGCATAGCTTCAATACCAAAGAGCAGATAGATCAACTAATTAAAGTGATAAATAAGGAAAAATGAAGAAATATTTTATAACAGGAATAGGAACCAACATTGGTAAAACCGTGGTTTCAGCCATTTTAACCGAAGCGTTAGAAGCTGACTATTGGAAACCAATACAATCGGGAGATTTGGATACTTCTGATAGTTTAAAGGTTCAGAATTTGATTTCTAATCAGAAAACTATCATTCATCCCGAAGCTTATCGTTTAAATCAGCCCATGTCGCCACACGCTGCTGCAAAATTGGATAAAGTTACTATTGATTTGAATAATATTATTTTACCAAAAACTCAAAACAACCTTATTATTGAAGGTGCTGGAGGATTAATGGTTCCATTAAATGATAAAGATTTAATTATTGATTTGATTGCAAAATTAGATGCTGAAGTTATTTTGGTTTCTCAAAATTATTTGGGTAGTATTAACCATACTTTACTTAGTATAGAAAGTTTGAAAGCGAGAAAGTTAAAAGTAAAAGGAATTATCTTTAACGGTGAAGAAAACAAAGAGACTGAATCTTTTATTTTAAATTATACTAAGGTGCAATTTCTTGGTAGAATACAACAACACCAAGAAATTACGAAAGAAATGGTATTGAGTTACAAAAATCAAATCGGTCTATAAATGAGCAATAAATTAACCATAGGTTTTTCCCCTTGCCCTAACGACACCTTTATTTTTGATGCATTAGTCCATCATAAAATAGATACAGAAGGGTTAGATTTTGAAGTTTATTTAGGCGATGTGGAAGACTTGAATCAAAAGGCTTTTAATAACGAATTAGACATCACCAAACTAAGCTATCACGCCTATGGATATTTAACCGAAAACTATGTATTACTAGATGCTGGAAGTGCTTTAGGAAAAGGTTGTGGTCCATTACTGATTTCCAAACCCACCACACACCACACTTCACACACCACACTAAAAATAGCTATTCCAGGAAAATACACCACTGCTAATTTCTTGTTGAGTATCGCTCATCCCGAAGCTACTAATAAAGTAGAAATGTTGTTTTCTGACATTGAAAATGCTGTGCTAACAGGCAAAGTTGATGCTGGATTAATTATCCATGAAAACAGGTTTACGTATCAAGAAAAAGGATTGGAAAAAATAATAGATTTAGGCGAATATTGGGAGCAAACAACCGGAAATTTAATTCCATTAGGAGGCATTGTAATAAAGCGACATTTACCAGTAGAAACCATTCAAAAAGTAAATAAATTACTTCGTAAAAGCATCGAATACGCTTTTGAAAACCCTGAGTCTCCATTAGAGTATATGCAATGTAATGCTCAAGAAATGGACAAAAAAGTGATGATGCAACATGTTGAGTTATATGTCAATAAATACTCTGTAGATTTAGGTATTGAAGGTAAATCAGCCATTACAAAAATGTTTAATTTAGCACAAGAAAAAGGGATTATTCCAAACATTGTAAATCCGTTATTTGTTAATGGTTAATTGTAAACCACTTTTAACTTTTAACTTTTAACTTTTAACTTTTAACTTTTAACTTTAAGTATGATAATAGTAACAGGTGCAGCAGGTTTTATTGCAAGTTGTTTAGTAAGTAAGCTAAATCAAGAAGGTTATAAAGACATTGTTTTAGTTGATGATTTTTCTAACCCTGAAAAAAACAAAAATTTTGAAGGCAAGACCTATACTCAAAAAGTTGACAGAGAAGAATTCATTCCTTGGTTAGAAGAAAACCAACAATTGGTTCAGTTTATTTTTCATATTGGAGCCAGAACCGATACCACCGAATTTGACACCAAAATATTTGATAAACTAAACTTAAACTACACCAAAGACATTTGGAATTTGTGTGTAAAACATGGTTTGCCATTAGTTTATGCTTCATCTGCTGCAACTTATGGTTTAGGTGAGTTTGGTTACGACGACAACCACGATATTGTAAACAAACTAAAACCTTTAAACCCTTACGGAGATTCTAAAAACGATTTCGACAAGTGGGCTTTAGCACAAGAAAAACAGCCTTATTTCTGGGCTGGTTTAAAGTTTTTTAATGTATATGGACCTAACGAATACCATAAAGGTAGAATGGCATCGGTTATTTTTCATGCTTTTAATCAAATAAACCAGACTGGAGCAATGAAATTGTTTGCTTCGCACAACCCTGATTTTAAAGATGGTGAACAACTACGTGACTTTGTTTACGTTAAAGATGTAGTAAATGTGTGTATGTTTTTATTGGAACATAGAAAAAACTCAGGATTGTACAACTTAGGTTCAGGTAAAGCGCGTACTTTTTTAGACTTGGTAAAAAACACCTTTAAAGCAATGGGAAAAGAGCCAAACATTAGTTTTGTACCAACGCCAGAAGACATTCGTGATAAGTACCAATACTTTACCGAAGCCAACATGAACAAACTAAAAGGAATTGGTTACAATAAACCTTTTCATACATTGGAAGAAGGCGTTGAGGATTATGTGAAGAATTATTTAGTTTCGGGAAAAAATTATTAATTCCAACATTTAAGTTAAATTTATAGTGCGGATAAAAGCAATTGTTTTTATTTAGATATTGGTATCAAATTAATGAGAAATATTCTAATCATATTAATTTTCATTATTCCATTTACACTAGTTGGACAGAAACGGACTGTTTATATTGTTCTGCATAAAGTACAAAAAAAGATTTTTAAAGATGTTACTAAAACTGATACTATCGCAATTCTTAACACTGAAGAGAAGATAACGCCGAAGCATCTTTCAAAACTATTATTAAATAAAGACAGCTATGAAAACAGGATAGGTTTTGACTTTGAAATTTGTGACTTCCCTGATACTACTGAATGGAAATTAAATTGTGATTCATTTGCTATTTACAACTATCAAGGTAAATGTTTCTGGCGATATAAAGGAAAAATGAATTACTCTGACTCTATTAAGTATCATACGGTTCATTACGCATGTGACGAGGATAATCTAGCTCGATTTTTTAACACTCATTTTACTTTTGACAGTCAAAACAGACTCATCCTTGTAATGAGACAAGATTACGCAAATTTAGACTTTATTACATACGAATATGATAAGAACAGCCGACTAATTTCAATTGAAGATTCAGGATTCTTCATTTTTAAATATGATAAAAATTCTGAGGTATCTAGAGTTATTAAAAAAGATCATGGTACTTCTAGAAAGAATCTGACATATATAGAAATATTAAACTAATGCCACTATCATCTATATTTCATGGAGCAATCTCAGCCGCCGATTGTGTCCCACAAACGGTGTTTCTTTTATTTGTGATGACACAAACAAATGCAAAATAGGAATTAAAGCTTTGATTACTTAGCTAAACGAAAATTTAGTTGCTTTTAATTCACCTTACAAAACATAGATAGTGCGTTAAATCCAATATTCCATTAAAATTATCTTAACCAACTTTCCAAATCAACCAATTTTTCTTAACTTTAAAACTATACATGGAACAACGCGATTTAATTAAAGATCAATTAGAAATTTTCGGCAAAGCACTAAGTAAAGTTTTAGGCAATTTTTTAAGTTTAAAAAATGCTCCTAATTCCGATTTAGCATTTGAGCAAACCAATCAACAACTAAAAACTGAACTTGATATTGATGTTGACCTCATTTTAGAAATTTCTCCACAACAACTCACCTCCTATTTATTAGAAAAAAAAATACCTCCTCCACATCTCGAAACTCTTATCGAATATTTTGTTGAAATGGGCGAACACACCCTAAAACAAGATACAGCGAAAGGTAAATCTATTTTAACCAAAACGCTCGAAATGTATAAGGTGTTAGACTTAAACACCAATACTTATTCGTTCGAAAGAAGAGAAAAAGAACAAAAAATTCAACATTTATTACAACACCAATAAACTACAATTAAGTGTAGTTTTACAAAAAATATCATAAAATTTTATGCAAGAAATAGAAAATGTAGAGTTAAGTTATTTAACGCTTAACGATTACCAAGAATTGAAAGAAGCGATGATTGAAGCATATTCAAGTATGCCTGATGCGTATTGGAAAGAACATCAAATAAAAACCTTAATTGATAAATTCCCTGAAGGACAAATTGTAATAAAAGCAAACAACAAAATTGCTGGTTGTGCTTTGTCCATTATTGTAGATTCTGAAGCTTTTGATGATAAACACACCTATAAGGATATTACAGGTAATTATAAATTCGATACTCACGATAACAATGGCGATATGCTTTATGGCATAGATGTTTTTATAAAACCAGAGTTTAGAGGGTTACGTTTAGCTCGTCGTTTGTACGATTACAGAAAAGAATTGTGCGAACGATTAAACTTAAAAGGGATTGCTTTTGGTGGTAGAATTCCAAACTATCATAAATACGCAAATGAGCTAACACCAAAACAATACATTGAAAAAGTTCGATTAAAAGAGATTCACGACCCAGTTTTTAATTTTCAAATTTCTAATGATTTCTACCCATCAAAAATCTTAAAAAATTACTTAGAAGGCGATGAACACTCAAACGATTATGCTGTTTTATTAAAATGGGATAACCTTTATTACGAAAAGAAAAGAAAGAAACCTTCCATCAATAAAAAAGTAGTGCGTTTAGGTTTGATACAATGGCAAATGCGTCCTTATGAGAGTTTAGAGGAATTGATGCAACATGCCGAATATTTTATCGACGCTGTTTCTGGTTACCGTTCTGATTTTGCCTTATTTCCAGAGTTCTTTAACGCACCTTTAATGGCTGAGAACAACCATTTAACCGAACCAGAAGCCATTCGTGAATTGGCTAAACATACCGAGTATATTGTTCAAAAATTCTCTAATCTAGCTATTTCATATAACATCAACATCATAACAGGCAGTATGCCCGAAATGATTGGAGACACACTATACAATGTAGGTTATTTGTGCAGACGAGATGGCTCAATGGATCGTTACGAAAAATTACATGTAACTCCAGATGAAGCCAAAGTATGGGGATTACAAGGAGGCTCTCAGCTTAAAGCTTTTGATACCGACTGTGGAAAAATTGGCGTTTTAATCTGTTACGATTCAGAGTTTCCTGAATTAAGCCGATTATTGGCTGATGAAGGTATGGATATTTTGTTTGTACCATTTTTAACCGACACACAAAACGGATATTCAAGAGTTAGAAATTGTTCTCAAGCACGTGCCATCGAAAATGAATGTTATGTAGCAATTGCAGGTAGTGTTGGTAATTTACCAAAGGTGCATAACATGGACATACAGTATGCTCAATCGATGGTATTTACTCCTTGTGATTTTGCCTTTCCAGCAAATGGTATTAAAGCTGAAGCCACTCCAAATACCGAAATGATTTTAATTGCAGATGTTGACATTGATTTATTAAGAGAATTAAATCAGTTTGGTAGTGTACGAAACTTAAAAGACCGAAGAACAGATTTGTTTGAATTAAAGAAAAAATGATTCAGTAATAGGCTACAATTAAATTGTAGCCTATTTTTTTACTTTGTTATACTCGAAAACACTAAGTTTTCGATAAAATCGGATACCTCAAACTTGTCTTTGAGAGTGTTAAAATCAGTTAAAGACGGCAAATTTTGCTGATAAAAATTTTGTGAGTGAGCCATTTCTACAATGGTACTTGATAACGAACTCGGGTATTTGTACTTCGGATTGTATTCTAAAATTAAATCTGCAATTCGTGAACACAATTGTTTATACGGCTGAAAAAGTTTATTAGAGTTGTCTTCGGCAACATGTCGTGTTAAATACGACTTTGCTCCTTCCTTCATTACAATTTCATAAAGCAGTTTTTCATTCACATGAACAATAGTTAAATCATCCTCAACAGGCGAAGAGATAAATTTAATTGCAACCTTTAATTTGGTTTCAGGGTTACTAATGTTATTTGTTTCATAAAGTAATCTATACTCCTGCCAACACCAATACCAATCCACAATATACAACAACAACCTGTGTTTGTTTTCAAAATAACGATACACACTGGCTTCTGTTGTGCCTATTTCAATAGCTAATTTTTTAAATGTAAAATCTTCAAAACCAATTTTGTGTATTAATATAATGCTATGTTGTATTATACGCTTACCCAATTCCGACTCTTCTGGATTTCTCAAGAAAAGTTTTTCATTCATTTTAAAGTTTACGGATACATTCATGATGATTAACAATTTTTAACAAAGGTAAAAATATTTTTTGTAATAGTATTACTATCATGTTAAATAATATTACTATTTTTGACAAAAGTTTTAAAAACAATCAATTTATGAATAACTTATTTAAACACATTAAAAACGATTTACCAGCAAGTGTAGTCGTATTCTTCGTAGCTCTACCTTTATGTTTAGGTATTGCATTAGCATCAGGAGCCCCATTATTTTCAGGTATTATCGCCGGTATTGTCGGTGGTATTGTAGTAGGTATGGCTAGTGGCTCACCATTAGGCGTTAGTGGTCCGGCCGCTGGTTTAGCCGTTATTGTTTTAGGAGCCATCGCCACGCTAGGCTCATGGGAAACCTTTTTATTAGCAGTAGTTCTAGCAGGTGTTATCCAACTTATTTTAGGATATTTGAAACTAGGTACTATTGCTTACTACTTCCCTTCATCAGTTATTAAAGGGATGCTTTCTGGTATTGGATTATTAATTATTCTAAAACAAATACCTCATGCTTTTGGTTACGATGCCGATTTTGAAGGCGATTTAGCTTTTATACAACCAGATGGAGAAAATACTTTTTCCGAATTGTACCACATGCTTAACTATATAACACCTGGTGCAATTATTATTTCAATCATATCTCTATTCATTTTAATTTTCTGGGAACAGGTTTTAATGAAAAAATCGAAAGTATTTGGAATGATTAATGGTCCTTTGGTAGCAGTGCTTTCAGGTATTCTTATTAATTACTTGTTTCAGAACAACATTCTTCCATTTAGCTTATCGGGAAAACAAGTAGTTCAGATTCCTGTAGCTTCTAATGTAGGAGAATTTCTAAGTCAATTTACACTTCCTGATTTTACTCAACTTAATAACCCACAAGTTTATGTTATTGCATTTGTTTTAGCAATAGTAGCAAGTTTAGAAACACTATTGTGTGTTGAAGCTACCGACAAACTTGATCCAGATAAAAGAGTAACGCCAACAAATCGAGAATTAAAGGCTCAAGGGTTTGGTAATATTATTTCAGGTTTAATTGGGGGTTTGCCTTTAACTCAAGTTATTGTAAGAAGTTCTGCAAACATCTCATTTGGTGGTAAAACAAAAATGTCGGCAATTATTCACGGTTTCTTTTTATTGATTTGCGCCATTACTATTCCTGCACTATTAAACATGATTCCTCTCGCTACACTTGCTTCAATTCTTTTAATTGTTGGTTATAAGTTGGCAAAACCAGCTTTATTTAAAATGGTTTACAAACAAGGCTTAGAACAATTCATTCCTTTTGTGGCTACAATAATTGGTATTCTGTTCACCGACCTTTTAAAAGGTATTGCAATAGGAATGGTATTCGCAATATTTTATATTTTACGTAACAACTTTAAAAACCCTTTTTACATCCTAAAAAATGAAAAAAAAGAAGGTGAAGAACACGTTGTAACTTTATCAGAAGAAGTAACCTTTTTAAACAAAGGAAGCATTTTGCAGATGTTAAATCACGTTCCTAGTAATTCTACAGTTGTAATTGATGGTACCAGTACAAAAAGCATTCATTTTGATGTAATTGAAATTATTCAAAACTACATGGTAAGTGCTAAAACAAAAGGAATAACCGTAACTGTAAAAGGCATAACTATTAATTAAAAAACAATAAAAATTTACATATGAAAACATTAACTAAAGAAATGCAAGCAGCATTAACACCAGAGAAATCAATTGAAATATTAAAAAAAGGTAACGAACGTTTTGTAAACAATTTAAAAGCAAACAGAAACTTGTTACAACAAGTTAACGAAACATCTGATGGTCAACATCCATTTGCAGTAGTTTTAAGTTGTATCGATTCCAGAACAAGTGCAGAACTTATCTTTGACCAAGGTTTGGGTGATATTTTTAGTGTTCGAATTGCAGGCAATATTGTAAACGAAGATATTTTAGGTAGTATGGAATTTGCTTGCAAGGCAGCTGGAGCTAATGCTATTGTCGTTTTAGGTCATACAAAATGTGGTGCAGTTAAAGGTGCTTGCGATGATGTAAAACTTGGTAACTTAACCGTTTTATTAGATAAGCTAAAACCAGCAATTAATGCTGAAAAAACAGTTACTAATGAAAGAAATGCCTCGAACAGTGAATTTGTAGAAAAAGTAGCCAGCATTAATGTTAAAATGGCAATGCAACAAATTCTAGATAAAAGTCCTATCTTAAAAGAAATGATTAATCAAAAAGAAATTGCAATGGTAGGCGGAATGTACGATGTTGAAACTGGTGAGGTTGATTTTTATGAATAAAACAAAAATCCACGATTAAATACTTTTCATTTTAGTTATCTTTACAAACTCTTAATGTTTCATATAAGGGAATATTAAGAGTTTGATTTTTTTATACCCATGAATATATCAACCGTAAAAATTGGAATCTTAGGTGGTGGTCAATTAGGCAGAATGTTGATTAATGCTGCAAATTTGCTCAATTTAACCACTTATGTGTTAGACCCCAATGAAAATTGTCCTTCTGCCAACATTTGTTCAAAGTTTGTTAAAGGAAGCTTTAAAAACTACGACGATGTTTTAGCTTTTGGACAGTTAGTAGATGTTATTACAATTGAAATTGAAAGTGTTAATACTGAAGCCCTCTTGAAACTTCAAGAAATGGGTAAAAAAGTTTACCCAGAGCCTTCAAAAATTAACATCATTAAAGACAAAGGTTTACAAAAACAATTTTACAAAAACCATCAACTTCCTACTTCTGCATTTCAGATTTTTAGCGATAAAAATGCTTTACTTGCTGCACTTGAAAACAATACAATAAAAATACCCTTTGTTCAAAAAGCATGTAGAGATGGGTATGATGGCAGAGGTGTAGCAGTTATTAAAACCAAAGAAGATTTAAAATTGTTATTAGACGGTGAAAGTTTAGTCGAAAATTTGGTTGATTTAAACAAGGAAATAGCTGTTATTGTTGCTCGAAATTCAACAGGAGAAATAATGACTTTCCCCCCTGTTGAAATGACGTTTAACCCAAAAGCCAATTTGGTCGAAAACTTAATTTCTCCAGCTCAAATTGACAAAGAAACAACAGAAAAAGCGCGAAAATTAGCTTTAGATGTAATGAATGCTTTTGAGCTTACTGGTGTTTTAGCTGTTGAGATGTTTTTAGATAAATCAAACAATATTTTAATTAACGAGGTTGCTCCTCGCCCTCACAACAGCGGTCACCAATCTATTGAAGGGAATTTTACCTCGCAATACCAACAACATTTAAGAGCTATTTTAGGATTGCCTTTAGGGAGTACGAATATTACCTTGAATTCGGTGATGATAAATTTATTGGGTGAAGATAATTATTCGGGAATTCCAATTCTGGAAGGTATAGAAGAATGCTTAAAACTTGAAGGAGTGAATATACACATGTATGGTAAAAAAGAAACTCGTCCGTTTAGAAAAATGGGACATGTTACCATTATTGATAGTAATTTAGAAAATGCCAAACAAAAAGCCGATTTTGTACAACAAACATTAAAAATAAAAGCATGAGCAAAAATCCAGTTGTAAGCATCATTATGGGGTCTGATTCTGATTTACCAATCATGAAACAAGCTGCCGAAATTTTAGAACAATTCAATATTGCTATTGAAGTAACTATCGTTTCTGCACACCGTACTCCTGATAGATTAATTAAATTCTCTAAAGAAGCCGCATCAAGGGGAATAAAAGTAATTATTGCTGGAGCTGGAGGCGCTGCTCATTTACCAGGAATGGTGGCTTCGGTTACAACACTTCCTGTTATTGGAGTTCCAATTAAATCTTCTAACTCAATTGATGGTTGGGATTCAGTTTTATCCATTTTACAAATGCCATCAGGTGTTCCTGTTGCAACCGTTGCATTAAATGGAGCAAAAAATGCGGGTATTTTAGCGGCACAAATTTTAGGCACTAACGATGATAAAATTGCCAAAAAAATAGCCGACTACAAAAAATCACTTTTAAAAGAGGTTGAAGAGAAATTCAATAAGCTTGAGAAAGTAGGTTACAATGCCTATTTAAAACAGAAATAATATCAATTCTTGAGTTATTCATCAATGCTTATATTCATTAGTTTTGATTCATGAATAAGGTAATTCTATTTTTATTTGTATCGTTATTGACTAACACCATCTGTGCTCAATTCTCTGAAACGGTTTCATCTGACAGACCAGGTCAAGCCTTTGCTCCAAACTCAGTTGGAAAATATGTTATTCAATCGCAAACAGGCATCGATTTTGGTGGTTATTCGGGTAATGCAAATTCAACTGGAAACAGTATAGCTCCAAACACCTTTATTCGTTATGGAATTACTAAAAAAATTGAACTAAATACTGCTTGGGAATTTCGAAATGATTCATACAAAGACAACAATTTCGAAAGTTCAACCAATGGTTTAAGTTTTAGCTCGGTTGGAACTCGTTTAAATGTTTTTGAAGGAAATGGTAATTCGCCAGCCATTGGTATTTTAGCATTGGTTAAACTACCCATTTTAGCACAATCGTATAACTTTAACAACATTGCTCCTCGCCTATTGGTAATTGCAGGTGGTAGCTTATCGGAAAAATTTGCCTACATCTTAAATTTTGGAATTGATTTTGACGGCAATGGAACGAGTCCATCTGGCTTATATGTTGCGAATCTTGGCTACTCCATTTCTCCAAAATTTAGTACCTTTATTGAAAACTACGGTAGTTTTGGAAGTAATTATTTTGACCATCGTTTCGATACTGGTCTTGGATATTTAATCAATAACAACATTCAATTAGACATTTATGGTGGTTTTGGAAACAACAACGATACTATTGATTATTTTACAAGCCTAGGTGTAACATGGAGAATAACCTCTATAAGAGACAAACACTTGAATAACCAACCTAACTAAAATCTTAAGATGAAAAAACAATTTTTAAATCTAGTTTTTGGATTAATAATATTATCTAGTGCATCTGCACAACCACAAACTGACAGTACCAATATAAATAACGATTCGATAAATGCTTCCATTTTAGCTAACTACAACCAGCAACTACTACAAATTGAACAACAACGATTAGCAGACTCAGTAAAAAAAGCCGAACTTGAAATAGAGTTGAGTTCGTTAAAAACTACTGATAATCTTAAAAAAGAGGAGTTACAAAAACAACTTGAAGAAATAAGTAAACAAGAAGAAAATCGATTGGCTCAAAAAAAAGCTAAAATTGATTCATTAAGATCAACAGCAAAGGGCTTTCCTGTACTAGGCTTCTTTAACGATACATTGTTTACTATTTATAACAAATCAGGAAGTTTCTCAGCTAAAGAACGTGCTCTAGCTATTGCAAACAAAATAAAAAATTTAAGTGATGTTTTCGGTTTCAAAGAAGATTCGTTAAAACTTATACCCTCTGAAGCTACGTTAGATTTAATTTATGATGAAACCATTATCATCAGTATTTCTGAGAGCGACGCTTTATGGAACAATGTTACAAAACAAGAGTTGGGTTCAACTTACAAAACAGTTATTGCTCAAGCAGTATTAAACTACAAATCAGAAACAAGTGTAAGCACTCTTGCAAAAGAAATAGGCTTGGCACTTTTGGTACTTATCATTACAGGATTTTTATTGTTTTACATTGGTAAACTATTTAAATGGACTGCCACAAAAATTGAAGAGCAAGAAGACAAAAAAATAAAAGGTATAAAAATTAAAAATTATACCTTGTTTGATGCAAAACGACAAATTAATGCTTTATTAACATTAAACACTTTATTAAAATGGGTGGTGATTTTATTAGTTATTTACATCGCTCTGCCTATTTTGTTTGGAATTTTTCCTTGGACAAAAGATTTAGCTCAAACTCTTTTCGGGTATATTTTAAATCCTGTAAAACGAATTGCTTCAGGATTATGGAATTATCTTCCAAATTTGATAACCATTTTAGTTATTGTTTTTGTATTCAGGTATGTTTTTAGGGGGTTAGCTTTCTTAAAAAATGAAGTAGAAAATGGCAATTTAACATTACCAGGCTTTTACACCGATTGGGCAAATCCAACTTATCAAATCGTTAAAGTAATTGTATTTGCTTTTATGTTAATTGTTATTTTCCCTTATCTACCAGGTAGCGACTCTCCTATTTTTCAAGGTGTATCAGTATTTTTAGGTTTCTTATTCACCTTTGGTTCGGCTGGTTCACTATCCAATGTTATTGCAGGTTTAGTGTTAACTTACATGCGTTTGTTCAAAATTGGCGATAGAGTTAAAATTGGTGAAGTAGTTGGTGATGTTATCGAAAAATCATTGTTAGTGACTAGAGTTAGAACAATTAAAAACGAGATTATTTCTATTCCTAACTCTACGGTTATGAATAGCCATACCGTAAACTATAGTAGTGATGCTCCTGAAAAAGGGTTAATTATCCATTCAACAGTAACAATTGGTTATGATGTGCCTTGGAGAGATACTCAACAAGCGTTGATTGATGCAGCTTTAAAAACAGAATTGATTTTAAAAGAGCCAACTCCATTTGTATTGCAAACGAGTTTGGATGATTTTTATGTTTCTTACCAAATTAACGCTTACGTAAGAGAGGCCAACAAACAAGCTTCTATTTATTCAGCCTTACACCAAAATATTCAAGATGTTTTTAATGAACGAGGTATAGAAATTTTATCTCCACATTATAGAGCTGCTCGTGATGGAAACATGACCACAATTCCTGCAAATTATTTGGATAAAGACTATAAAGCTCCTACCTTTAATGTAAATGTTAAAAAAGATTAATGAGCATTAGACAAAACCTATATAAAATAGTTTTTGAACACGACACCAAAGCGGGTAAACAGTTTGATATAGCTTTACTTTGGCTTATTCTTTTTAGTGTAATTGTAGTTATGCTGGAGAGTATCCCACAATTGGGTGTTCGTTTTGCTGACGAATTTTTAGTTGTTGAGTGGGTGCTAACCGTTTTGTTTTCAATAGAGTACTTATTAAGAATTTGGATAACTCATCAGCCCATTCGTTACGTTTTTAGTTTTTGGGGGATTATCGACTTATTATCAATTCTACCTACTTATTTGAGTTTATTTATTACAGGCTATCATTACTTATTGATTGTTCGAATATTTAGATTATTAAGGGTGTTTAGGGTGTTAAAATTGGCTCGTTTTAATGCTGAAGCACAAGTCTTAATCAATGCCTTAAAATCGAGTTCGTACAAAATCAGTATTTTTTTAATGGCTGTGGTTTCAATAGTAACACTTTTAGGTACATTAATGTATGTTATTGAAGGTGGCGAAGAAGGTTTTACCAGTATCCCGCAAAGTATTTATTGGGCAATTGTAACGGTAACCACTGTGGGTTATGGCGATATGGTTCCGCATACTGTAATAGGTAAGTTTATTTCTTCTATTGCCATGATAATTGGTTATGCAATTATTGCAGTACCAACAGGTATCGTTACAGTAGCCATGACCAAATCGAACACTTCCAATAAAAATTGTACAAATTGCAATTCAAGCATTACTGAAAATGATAATTTCTGTAGTAACTGCGGCGAACAACTAAACAAATCTTAACATGAACGAATTTTTAAATTATAGCTTATTAGAATTTGGAAATTTTAACCTCAAGGTTACTTCAATACTTTCGTTAGCTGCATTCTTTGTATTTGTTTTTATTGTGCTACTCATTGTAAAAAAAGCCATTAACCGAACATCTAAATTTGATGTTGCTCGTAAATATGCCATTTTTAGTCTAGTAAAATATTTTACACTCGTTGTTTCAAGTGTTATCAGTTTACAAATTTTAGGCTTTAATCTTTCCGTTTTATTGGCAGGTTCTGCTGCTCTATTGGTAGGTTTAGGTTTGGGTATGCAAAACCTGTTTAGCGATTACATTTCAGGTATCATTATTTTAATTGATTCATCAGTAAAAGTAAACGATGTTATTGAGGTTAATGGCATGGTTTGCAAGGTTATTGAAATAAATTTACGTACTACCACAGTGTTAACAAGAGACGACAAATACATTATTTTGCCAAATACCGATTTAACTCGAAATCACCTAAACAATTGGACTCACAACGATTTAGCTTCGCGGTTTGAAGTTACTGTTGGTGTTGATTACAGTTCGGATGTGAAATTAGTAATGGAAATTTTAAAAACGGCGGTAGATAATCAAAATGGGATTTTGAAAAAACCTGCACCATTTATACGTTTTAACGATTATGGCGACTCATCGTTAGATTTCTGTATTTATTTTTGGTCGGAAGATGTTTTTAGAGTTGAAAACATAAAAAGCGAAATGCGTATTAGAATATTTGAATTATTTAAAGAACATAATATTACTATACCTTTCCCACAACGAGTACTTCACCACGTTAACAAACCAAACTAATGGAAGAACAAATTAAAGAATTGATGTACAACCCCTTGATGGTAAAATTTACCATGATTTTTATTGGTTTGTTGATTATTTGGGTAATTATTAAAGCCATTCAAAAAAACCTACTCACCAAAATAAAAGACAACGACAACAAATACAGGGCAAAAAAGCTCAGCAGTTTTGTTGGATATTTGCTTACCATAGTTTTGTTAACCGTAGTTTTTAGCGAAAAATTGGGTGGTTTAACAGTTGCTTTGGGAGTTGCAGGTGCAGGTATTGCGTTTGCCTTGCAAGAAGTTATAGCCTCATTTGCTGGATGGTTAGCCATTATGTTTGGTGGCTTTTATAAATCGGGCGATAGAGTTCAATTGGGTGGTATTAAAGGCGATGTAATGGATATTGGTGTGTTACGTACCACCATTATGGAAACAGGGCAATGGGTTGATGGCGATTTATACAATGGTCGAATCGTTTTAATAGCAAACAGTTTTGTTTTTAAAGAACCCGTTTTCAACTATTCTGGCGATTTTCCTTTTTTGTGGGACGAAATTAAAATACCCATTCAATTTGGTAGCAATTATGATAAAACCAACGAAATTTTATTAAAAGCTGGAAACGAAGTTGCTGGTGATTTGACTACAGAATCAAGAGAAGGTTGGCATACGCTTCAAAATAAATTTAGGCTTGAAGAAGCCATAACAGAACCAATGGTTTCGTTAGTGGTTAACGACAACTGGGTGGAATATACATTACGCTATGTTGTTAACTACAAAAAAAGAAGGCTAACCAAAACAGCCTTATTTACTAAAATCTTAAAAGAAGTGGAAGCTACCAACGGAGAAATCAAATTTGCTTCAGCAACTTTCCATTTGGTTGAAGCACCAGAGTTTAAGGTGAAAGTAACGCAGTAAAGATTAACTCGTTATGGTATAAACAAACCTAAAACAGATTCCGTGTCAAGCACGGAATGACGAACCCAATCAACTACCGTCATTGCGGAAAAATAGAGGAACGAAATTTTATCCGCAATCTTAAGGTTAGGTTAAGAAACAGAAAATACACAACAAAATTCAACTATTTGTCATCTCGACCTTGTGGAGAGATCTTCTAAATTGGGGTCTGTAAGATATAAAATAAGAAGATTTCTCCTTTTCGCTACGCTTCAGTCGAAATGACAAGAAAAAAAGTGTGAACTGCAAACTGCCGTCTTCCATCTTCGGTCTTCGGACTTCCTCCTTTACCCTCCCACCATTTTCTTAATCTCATTCAATTTCATTAAGGCTTCAACTGGCGTAAGCGTATTAATATCAATATTGATTAATTCTTCTTTGATGTTTTCTAAAACCGGATCATCGAGCTGGAAAAAACTCAATTGTAAATCATCAACATTTACTGTTGGCATAGCTTTTTTATTGCTTTTTTTGTTTTCTGGAGCTGCTTGTCCAGCATGCGATGCTTCAAGTTGAGCCAATACTTGATGTGCTCTATCCAACATGGGTTTAGGCATACCAGCCATTTTTGCCACATGAATACCGAAACTGTGGTTACTTCCACCCTCCACCAACTTTCTTAAAAAGATAATTTTGTTATTGATTTCCTTAACCGACACATTAAAGTTTTTGATGCGTTTAAAAGTGTTGGTCATTTCGTTTAACTCGTGATAATGCGTGGCAAACAAGGTCTTGGCTTTTGCTGTTGGGTGTTCGTGTAAATATTCGGCTATGCTCCAAGCAATAGAAATACCATCATAAGTGCTCGTTCCTCTTCCAATCTCATCCAACAAAATCAAACTTCTGTCTGATAAATTATTTAATATGCTTGCTGTTTCGTTCATTTCCACCATAAAGGTCGATTCGCCTTGAGAAATGTTATCCGACGCACCTACTCTAGTAAAAATCTTGTCAACCAAACCAATTTTAGCATGTTTTGCGGGTACAAAACTACCTATTTGAGCCATCAGAGTAATTAAAGCCGTTTGTCTCAACAGCGCAGACTTACCACTCATGTTTGGACCAGTAATCATAATGATTTGTTGCGATTTATCATCCAAATAAATGTTGTTCGCAACGTACTCCTCGCCAATAGGCAACTGCTTTTCAATAACTGGATGTCGCCCATCTGTAATATCAATGGCTTTTGTATTGTTTAATTCAGGCTTGGTATAATTGTTTTCAAGGGCAATGTTAGCAAACGACAACAAACAATCCAATTGAGCAATTAGCACTGCGTTTAATTGTATTGGAGCAATATAATCAGCTAAACCAAGCACCAAATCGTTAAACAACTGCGTTTCCAGTTGCAGAATTTTTTCATCAGCACCTAAAATTTTGTCTTCGTATATTTTTAATTCCTCTGTAATGTATCGTTCTGCCTGGGTCAAGGTTTGTTTTCTAATCCAATTTTCTGGTACTTTATCTTTGTGGGTATTTCTAACCTCAATATAATAGCCATAAACATTGTTAAACGAAATTTTTAAACTCGGTATTCCCGTATTTTCAATTTCACGTTCTTGAATATCCATCAAGGCATCCTTACCTGAATTTAAAATTTTTCGTAAATCATCCAGCTCAGCGTTTACCCCATCGTTAATGACATCGCCTTTGCTAATCAAAACAGGTGGGTCAACTTTAATTTGTTGAGCAATTTTATCTTTTATAAGTGTACAAGGGTTTAATCGATCTCCAATTTTTTGTAACGACTCATTATTACTAGCTATACAAAATTGTTTAATAGGCTCAATAGCCTCCAATGCATACCTCAATTGAACCACTTCACGCGGATGAATTCGAGCTGTAGCAACCTTCGAAATCAATCGCTCTAAATCGCCAATTAATCCAATTTGTTTGGTTAGTTGCGTGTTTAACTCTTGATTACACACCAATTCGCTAACCACTGCCAGCCTATCGTGTATCGGTTTTAGTTCTTTTAAAGGCAAAGTTACCCAACGCTTGAGCATTCTCGCTCCCATGGGTGAAATGGTTCTATCCAACACATCTACCAAAGTTTTGGCATTTTCGTTGGGCGAATAAATCAATTCCAAATTTCGAATGGTAAACCGGTCGAGCCAAACGTATTTGTCTTCTTCAATTCTCGATAAACTGGTAATGTGTTGTATTTTATCGTGTTGGGTATCCGACAAATAATGTAAAGCAGCACCAGCAGCAGCAACTGCAAAAGGTAAATCTTCAATACCAAACCCTTTTAACGAATTGGTTTGAAAGTGTTTTTGTAAAAGCTCTCGTCCAAAATCTTCGGTAAACGCCCAGTCGTCTAAACAAAAAGTGTAAAACTGGCTACCAAAAGTTTCTAAAAATTGCTTTTTGTTGTTACGCTGAAAAAGTACTTCGGTAGGTTTAAAGCCGTGCAGCAATTTATCAATGTATTCAAAATCGCCTTGTGCCACCAAAAACTCTCCTGTTGAAATATCTAAAAACGATACTCCTGCCGTTTTTTTATCGAAATGCACCGCTGCTAAAAAGTTATTGCTTTTATGGTCGAGGATTTGGTCGTTAAATGTAACACCAGGAGTAACCAATTCAGTTACTCCACGTTTTACAATTTTCTTCTCTTTACTTGGCGCTTCCAGTTGGTCGCAAATAGCAACACGCAAACCTGCACGGACCAATTTAGGTAAATACGTGTTTAACGAATGGTGTGGAAAACCAGCCAATTCAAGCTTTGAACCTCCGTTGTTACGTGAGGTTAATACAATACCAACAATGTTAGCGGTTTTTATGGCGTCTTCACCGAATGTTTCGTAAAAATCGCCCACCCTAAACAACAACAAGGCATCAGGATATTTCGCCTTAATTGCATTGTATTGTTTCATTAATGGGGTTTCCTTTTCTGCGGTTTTCGACACGTAAACGAGTATTTTTTCGGGTTTACACAAACTTACTGTAATGCCTAAAAAATTGATTGCTTTTTAAGCAATAGTTTTAAACAGAAATTGAGCAATTGTTGATAGGTTTCGTCATTATAGGATCGACCCGTAATCTACTTATGAAATTGATAAAGGTTTTCATCATTAAAAAAATTAACCACATAGACATATAGTTGTTTTGATATTTTGATAAACAACTAAGTAGAACAACATAGTTCTCCCGATATATTCGGGAGAAAATCTACTGTGAAGCTTTTTTAAATTGTTTAACCTTCATTCTTATTGTTTAAAACTATGTGCCTATGTGGTTTAAAAATACTGTTTTATGTAGTTTATTTGCCTCATATTTTATTACCATGTACAAAAAATTACAAAACGACGAGCTCAACCGAATTTCGAACCATGAGTTTAAAGAAACCGACAAAACGCCAATTGTAATTGTTTTAGACAACATTAGGAGTTTAAACAACATTGGTTCGGTTTTTAGAACGGCTGATGCCTTTTTAATTGAAGCCATATACTTGTGCGGGATAACTGCCACTCCACCACACCGAGATATACAAAAAACAGCTTTAGGAGCTACTGAAACAGTAACTTGGAGACACACCACTACCACTCTTGAAGCCATTACCGAATTAAAACAAAATGGCTACCAAATTGCTTCTATAGAACAAACCGAAAACAGCACGCTATTACATGAGTTTAAAGTTAAACCAACTGAAAAATGGGCCTTAATTTTTGGCAACGAAGTAAACGGTGTAGAACAAGCCGTAATTAACCAAAGCGACGTAGTAATAGAAATACCACAATACGGCACTAAACACTCTTTAAACATAGCCGTTAGTACAGGAATTGTAGTTTGGGAAATACAGAAAGAATACAAATCTATAAATGAAGTTTAACACAATCCTTAATTATAATATTTTACTCAGTAGCCAATTAATTTACTAAATTTGTTAGTATATGCGCAATCATAAATAAAATGAAGTATTCTATCTTAACTTTATTAGTAATTTTTACTTATAGTAGTGGATCCTGTCAATGGCCGTATACTGTAATTAGTACTACTTCACCATTTAATAATTTAACATCACCAATTTCGTTAAATAACAATAACGTCTGGACTGTTGATTCAACGTATACTATTCCTATTTCAAATTTTAATTTTGAAATTAATGGCACTCCTATTAACTCAATCCAAGTAGTTGCCGCTCGAGGAATTAGTTTTAACAATAATGTCTTTATTCTAAATGGTTATTGGACGGTTGTTGGTGGATCAAATGGGTCCCTATTGATTGATAAAGGAACTTCTTCAAGTTTATCACCAATTAATTATGAATTATCTGGTACACCTGGAAATCAGATAATGAAAATTGAATGGTTAAATGCTGGTTTTGTTTCTTGGTTTAACACTGATCCCTCTACATTTGCAAGTTATCAGATTTGGTTATTTGAAAATGACAAACATATTGAAATTCATTATGGTCCTACAAATACTAATCAAGTATTATTTCCTTATCAGGGCGTTTTTGTATCGTTTAAATGTTATGGAAATTATGGCGTATACATTTGTAGTAATCAATCAATACCAAATAGTTATTGGGTAGATATGACTCAACCAAGTTATTGTGCATTAACTGGATCTCCTGATGCTGGGAGGGTTTTTAATATTTCCCAAAATCCACTTTTTACTGGAATAAATCATACAAATATTTTATCAAATTATACTATATGCCCTAATCCTTTTAAGAATAACTTTGTTCTTAAAACAAAAGATCTTGTGAATGGACATTTTCAGATTTTTGATATAAAAGGCAAAGAATTAATCAATGAGCCAATCCATGAAATTAATACCATTATTAATTTATCAAACTTTTCATCTGGAATTTATTTTATCAAAATAAGAGACGAAAAAAATCATTTAGAATATTATAAATTATTCAAAGAGTAAAATCAATTTATTCTCCATCTATCATGATCTTGGTTAATAAATATCTTCCATAAAATATCAGAAAAACCAAATCTCTGAAATAATATAGAATACCTCAATATGGCACCAAACACTCCTTAAACATAGCTGTAAGCACAGGAATTGTAGTTTGGGAATTACAGAAACAGTTTAGGTAGATTGATCTTTTCTTGTTCTGTTATATAAAATTTTGTAAAATATAATCCAAAGAATAATCAGAATTAACCCTGAAAAAACATTCATTATATCGCCATGATATGAATTTGATATTCCAGATATTTGAATAGCCCCATATATAAAAATATAGATTCCAGAAATAAAAAAATACGAAGTTACTATTGCAATAAGTCCAGAAAGTAGTATTAAAATAATTTTATTCATACTATATAAATTTTCCATTGGCATTTCTACAAACCAAATATAAATAAAAAAGTCCCGCAATGTGCAGGACTTTTTTATTACTGTATAAGTTATGTATTAGTTAACAGCAGCTTGAAACTCAGCATCATCTCTAAATTTGATGAATTCTGCGTCAGTTTTAGCTTTAGCTTTTAAACCAGCATCTTTAGCAGTAGCAGATTTTAAGTTGTTTACTAACATGTTTTTGTCGTTTGAACGTGCACCAGCGATAGCTTTTAAGTAGTAAGATAAAGCTTCGTCTTTATCGTTAGAACCATCGATAGTAGCAGCAATTGCATTGTTACCAGCTAATAAGTTAGCTAAAGCAGCATTAAATGAATTAACACCTGAGTAGCTAGATTTAGCTGAGTTATAATCACCTTTTATGATGTAGATAATACCTTTGTTTTCATTAACTTCAGTAGTACCAGCACCAGCAGCTTTATCGTAGAAAGCCATTGCAGCATCGTTGTTACCATTTAACCTTTCGCAAACACCTAAGTTATTGTTAACAATAGCATTGTTTGGAGATAAACCAGCAGCTTTTTCAAACTGAGCTTTTGCATCAGCAACTTTGTTTTGAGCAATGTATAAGAAACCTAAATTATTGGCTCCTCTCCAATCGTTAGTAAATTTAGCAGCAAAACTTTTGTAGATAGATTCTTTTTTAGCATCATCAGTATACAAAGTAGAAGCATACATCATTTGTTCAGCATCTAAAGAATCAATTTTAGTATCAACCAACGTTTTTAATTCATCATCAGTTAAGTTATGTTTTTTCATTACAACATTAACTTCTGATCTTCTTAATTCAGGTAATACTTTTTTAGCAACTTCAGTATAAGTAGCAGCTAAATTTTTAATTTCTTCTTCTCTTTTAGTTAAATCAGAATAGGTTTCTAAAACTCTAATGATTAATTCTTTGTCTTTAATATCAGAAGCAGTCATTAAGTTTTTAAAACCAGCCCAGTCTTCACCTTTACCATTTAATTGAGATGCAGTAGCTGGCATTGCAATTTTAGCAGATTTGAAAGCTCCAGCCATCGCTTTATCAGCAGAAGCAGCTCTTTCGTTAGCTAAGTTGTCATTTTTAGAAATTTCACCTTCTGGAGAAGCGTAAGCATCAACTACAACACCATTCACTTCCATTTTCACGTCTTTCGACCACATTTTCAAATTGTTAACCAATTCTTTCACATCTTTATCCGACATTTCAGAACCTCTAACAGTTGAATTGTTAACCAAGTAGTTAATCACCACTTTGTTATCTTTTAATTCAAATTTTTTGAAATTATCTTTAGCAATAATTGCTTTATCAGCAGACATAACCAATTTAGGAGTGATGATAGTTCCATCAGCAACTTTTCTAGGATCTAAACTTTTCGTTTGAGTTTTGTATTTACCATCAACTCTTAATTCTACAGTAGCATTATGCATTCCATCTTTATATGGGATAGTAGCAGAGTGAGAGAAAGAACCACCTTTTTCGTAGTTAATTACTGCTCCTTCTTCTTCAGAAACCTCTCCTTTTAATTTTAATGGAGCAAAAGCTTCTTCTCCACCATCATACTTAATTACTGGAGTAATTACTGCAGATACTTTTTTGTTAAAATATTTTGTTGGAAAGCTACCAGTTAAAGCAACTGCGATAGAATCCCCATGCATTTCAACTGGATTAGGCGTTAATGCAAAATTAACTTCATTTTGTCTTTTTATCATTTTAGACAAAGGATTACATGCTATGAAAACAGTTGAAGTTGCAACTGCTAAAGCCAATAATTTAGTGTTTTGGTTTTTCATCTTTTTATAGAATTTTTCTTTAAAATCTAGTTTAGTTTTTAGAACTGCAATAATAATCAATACTTTTAATTAAAAAAAATTTTTGGCTATATATTATAATGACTATTAGCTTTTTAATACCATTTTAATTTCTAGGGTATCATTACAATCTAAATATAATTCGTGAACTGTTTTATTTAGAGAGGGGTGTACAAAATCTGGGTGTATTTCATGCAATGGAATTAATACAAACTTTCTTTCCTGTAAATAAGGATGAGGAACCACCAAGTCTTCTTGTTTTAGAATATCATCGTTATAAAAAAGGATATCAATATCAATAGTTCTTGCAGTCCATTTTTGTTCAGTTCTTACCCTACCCAATTTATGCTCAATCTCTAACACTCGCTTTAAACAATCCTGCACCGTTAAGTTGGTTTCAACTTCAATTACTTTATTTAAAAAATCGGGTTGATTAGTATTGCCCCATGCAGTTGTCTGATACGTTGATGAATGTTTTAAAATCTCACCTACATTATTTTTAATAAGATGCTCAACTTTTTGGAATGTTTCCAAAACATTTCCCTCGTTTCCTCCTAAACCTAATATTAACTTGTTCATTTTATACTTTTAACTTCAAATTTCCGTCTTCCGACTCTCCAAACCACTCATCATACAACATTTACCACTGGTGTATTTGTACACTCTAATCACATTTACATGTTCTACTTTTGTAAAAGTAAATACTTTAACCAAATAATATTATGAAACAATTTTTTAAAATGATGTTCGCAAGTATGCTTGCCATGCTTGTAACCTTTTTTATAGCAATGATAATTTTTATTGCTGTAATTGGTACACTTATCTCTTCAGCAACTTCTTCAACAGAAAAGAAAGTTGATGTGAAAGAAAACTCCGTGTTACACTTAAAATTTGATTACGAAATAAAAGATCGTACTTCAAATAATCCGTTCGAAAACATTGATTTTTCGACTTTCGAAGCTCAAGAAAACTTAGGGCTAGATTTAATCTTAACCAATATTGAAAAAGCAAAAACCGACGATAGAATTAAAGGTATCTATTTAGATTTAACTTCAATGAGAACAGGTATGGCTTCTATTGAAGAAATTAGAAATGCATTAAAAGATTTTAAAAAATCAGGAAAATGGATCATGAGTTATTCTGAAGTTTACACACAAAGCACTTATTATTTGGCTTCGTTGTCAGATAAAATATATGTAAACCCAGCTGGGTTAGTTGAAATGAGAGGTTTAGCTACTCAATTGATGTTTTTCAAAAATGCTTTGGAAAAATTAGATGTAGAAATGCAAATTATTCGTCACGGTAAATTTAAAAGTGCAGTTGAGCCTTTTATGTTAGACAAGATGAGTGATTCGAACAGAGAACAAATGAATTTAATTTTATCTACTGCATGGGGTAGTATGTTAAAAGACATTTCGGAAAGCAGAAAAATTTCAATTGAAGAATTAAATGCTATTGCCGATGACATTAAAATTCAAACTGCTGATGATGCCATTAAATTTGGTTTTGTAGATAAAAAAATGTTTAAAGATGAAGTTTTAGAAGAATTAAAAGCAAAAACGGGTGCTGCTAGCTACAACGACATCAACTACATTTCGTTAAGAAAATACAGCAACGCAAAAGCCAAAGCAAACAAAAGCAAAAACGAAATTGCCATTGTTTATGCAAGTGGTGAAATAAACAGCGGGAAAAGCAAAGATGGAACAATGGGTTCTGAAACGATATCTGAAGCCATTAGAGAAGCACGTTTAGATGACAATGTAAAGGCTATCGTATTGAGAGTAAATTCTCCTGGAGGAAGTGCTTTAGCCTCGGATGTAATGTGGAGAGAGGTTGTTTTAGCTAAAAAAGTAAAACCTGTAGTGGTTTCTATGGGTGATGTAGCTGCTTCTGGTGGTTATTATATTGCTTGTGCTGCCGATAAAATTGTTGCAAGCGAAAAAACAATTACTGGTTCAATAGGTGTTTTTGGTGTTATTCCGAATGCTCAAGGATTATTCAATAATAAACTAGGTATTACATTCGATGTTGCTAAAACCAATAAACATGGCGACATCATGACCATTTTTAGACCATTAACTGCTGAGGAAAAAGACATCATTCAAATTGGTGTAGAAAAAATTTACGATGATTTTATCACTAAAGTAGGTGAAGGAAGAGGAATGAGTAAAGAAGAAATTGACAACATTGGACAAGGTAGAGTTTGGACTGGTTTAGATGCTAAAAAGATTGGATTGGTTGATGAAATTGGTGGTATCGACAAAGCCATTGCAATAGCTAAAGACTTAGCAAAATTAACCGACTACAAAACAGTTGACTATCCAAAATTGAAAGACCCATTTGAACAATTTATAATTAGCTTATCGGAAGGTGCTGAAGCTAAAATATTAAAAACTTACATGGGTGAAAACTACAAGTATTACCAAAAAGTTCAAACCATTGGAACTCAATCTGGCTACATGACTCGTATGCCTTATGAGATTGATTTTCACTAGAAGTTAATAATTAGTTGTTTAAAAGGAGTGAGATTTTTTCTTACTCCTTTTTTTTTGCATCTATATTAATGTAATTTAGCATTCGATATGCTTTTGTTTTATACGCCAAATATTGAAAAAACTGCCTCATCAATTACACTTGATGAAACAGAATCGAAACATGCTGTAAAAGTATTGCGACTTAATAATGGTGATAAAATAAATCTAATTGATGGAAAAGGTACTTTTTATGATGCCGAAATCACTCAAGCACACGCCAAGAAATGTGAACTAAAAATACTTTCAGCAAACTCTGAAAACAATACAAAACCACACATACATATTGCTATTGCTCCAACAAAAAACAACGACCGTTTGGAATGGTTTATTGAAAAAGCTACAGAAATTGGTATAAGCGAAATCACTCCAATAATTTGCCAACGCTCAGAACGAAAAGTGATTAAAGTTGACCGATTAGAAAAAACAGCCATTGCTGCCATGAAACAGTCGTTAAAAGCAACGTTACCAAAAATCAATGAGGCTGTTGCCATTAAAGATTTTATCAAAAACAATTCGCTTATCCAAAATTGCTTTATTGCTCATTGTTTGGATAATACTGGAAAACATTTATCGGAACTATGCATTAAAAACGAAGCTGTTATCGTTCTCATTGGCCCAGAAGGTGATTTTAGCAAAGAAGAAATTGAACTAGCAATAAAAACCAATTTTAAACCCATATCTTTGGGTAAAAGTCGACTAAGAACAGAAACTGCTGGTATTGTTGCTTGTCATACACTTAACTTGATAAATGAATATTTTTTTTAGAAATATACTTTTTTTCCTTCATTCCTTGCTTGACAAGGAATCCAGTCTTATCAGATTCTTGCTCTTTCTGGTTTCCTGCATTCGCAGGAATGAACAAATTGTGAAAACAACCATTTTAATTGTATTTATAGGTTCTTCATCGTTTTGTTTCGCTCAAAAATCAAGTTATCAAATTGCTTTATTAAAATACAATGGTGGTGGCGATTGGTATGCCAATTTAGAAACCTCATTACCCAACCTGATTAAGTTTTGCAATCAAAACCTAAAAACCAATATCAATAATGAACAAGCCATTGTAGAAGTAGGAAGTTCAGAAATTTTTAATTATCCATTTTTACACATTACAGGGCACGGAAATATTATTTTCAACTCCGATGAAGCTCAAAACCTTCGTAATTATTTGTTGGCAGGCGGATTTTTACACATTTCGGATAATTATGGGATGGATAAATTTATTCGCACTCAAATGAAGTTAGTATTCCCTGAACTTGACTTTGTATTGTTACCCAACTCCCACCCCATTTATCATCAGAAATACAATTTTAATCAAGGCTTACCAAAAATACACGAGCACGACAATAAGCCTGCTCAAGGTTTTGGATTGATTTACGAAGGGAAATTGGTTTGTTTTTACGATTACGAATGTGATTTAGGTGATGGCTGGGAAGATGCTGAAGTGCACAACAACACCGAAGAAAACAGAAAAAAAGCCTTACAAATGGGTGCAAATATTATCCAGTATGCTTTTGGTGAATAACTCCCCTGTCATACTGAGCTTGTCGAAGTATTAAAAAGATTGCGGCTCAACCCCACAATGACGAAAAAAAATGAACAATATAAAATTCATCCAAACCCACCAAGAAAAACCCATTGCTGAAATTGCTTTATTGTTAAGCAAACATCCCGAATTAGACAAAAACCATATCCTCAACCAAATAAACGGCTTACAAAAAGCTAAAATAAAACTTCCTTCTTTTTACAAAAACAATGCTATTGTTTATCCTGTTGGATTATCGATGGAACAATGTTCGTCGGAACAAACAGCTATTTACAAAAGTAAATTAGTGGCTGGCAAATCTATCGTTGACTTAACAGGTGGTTTTGGTGTTGATGCTTATTTTTTTTCAAAACAATTTGTTGAAACAACTTATGTTGAACAAAATACTGAGTTGTATAACTTGGTAAAAGAGAACTTTAAAAACCTCAACGCTTCTATTGATTGCTACAATTCTTCGTGCGAAGATTTTTTGAAAAACAATACCAAAAAATTTGATTTAGCTTATATCGACCCAAGCCGAAGAGATGAAACCAAACGAGTTTTTAAATTAAATGAATGTACACCAAATGTAGTTGAACTTTTACCTCAACTACTAAAAACTGCTAACCAAATTTTAATTAAAACATCACCGCTTTTAGACATTAAACAAAGCCTTTCCGACTTAAAGAATGTGAGCAAAGTGTGGGTGATTTCGGCAAATAACGATTGTAAAGAAGTACTTTATCTTGTTGGAAATTTTGCAAATACCAACCCTGAAATTATTGCTGTTAATTTAACCAAAACCAACCCAGAAATATTTTCATTGAATTACATTGATGAAGAAAATAGTGTGGTAGATTATTCTCTACCGCTTAACTTTTTATATGAACCCAATGCCTCTGTTTTAAAAGCTGGTGGATTTAAAAGTTTAGCTGTACAGGTTGGATTAAAAAAAATAGCTACAAACACTCATTTATACACCTCAACATTGCTGGTAGAAAATTTTCCAGGAAGAACATTTAAGGTTGACCACTTGTTAGATTACAACGCAAAATCAATTAAACACTTAGGCTTAACAAAAGCGAATATCAGCACTCGAAATTTTCCAGACAGTGTAGAACAAGTTAAAAAGAAACTAAAATTAACCGACGGTGGCAATGTTTACCTCTTTGCGATGAGAGATGCAAACGACAAACCGTTGTTGATTGTAACAAGTAAGTAATTACTATTCTGAATGAATTTTATGACTTCATTAAAAACAATACGAAGAATAAAAAAAAAAAGATTCTTCACTTTATTTTTCTATCCCGAAAATCTGGATGAAAAATCTTGTTCAGAATGACAAGAAACTAAAACTCAACTAACTTCAACAACTCTTCTTCAAACCGTTGCTTTGGTAAAAAGTTGTTTTCCAACTGATGAATAAAAGGAACTGGAGTTTCAATACTTGCAACACGTTTAACAGGTGCATCTAAGAATTCAAAACAATTCTCTGTTATCAATGCACTTATCTCTCCCCCTATACCGTTAAACATAGTAGCTTCATGTAAAATAATAACTCTACCTGTTTTCTTTACAGAGTTGTAAATTGTATCTGTATCCAAAGGCACTAGCGTTCTTAAATCAATTAAATCGGCTGAAATTTCTGGATTATTTTTTAAAGTTTCTAATGCCCAGTGAACCCCCATTCCGTAAGAAACGATAGTTACATCATTCCCTTCTTTAATCAATTGAGCTTGTCCGAAAGGCAATGTATAATAATCGTCTGGAATTTCTTGAGTTAAACTTCTGTACATGGCTTTGTGCTCGAAGTAAATTACTGGGTTTGGGTCTTCAAATGCAGTATTTAATAAGCCTTTAGCATCATAAGGGAACGCAGGATAAACGATTTTTAATCCAGGCACTTGGGTAAACCACGATTCGTTACTTTGTGAATGAAATGGTCCAGCGGCAGTACCACCACCAGTGGGCATTCGAACCACTACATCGGCATTTTGACCCCAACGATAATGTGTTTTAGCTAAATTGTTACAAATTTGAGTCATCGCCTCACTAACAAAATCAGCAAACTGCATTTCTACCATTGCCTTTTGACCGTTAATTGCCAAACCTAAACCAGCCCCTACAATTGCAGCTTCACATAACGGTGTATTCCTTACTCTTTCTTTACCAAATTTTGCTACAAAACCATCAGTTACTTTAAAAGCACCTCCATACTCAGCAATATCTTGTCCCATCAATACCAATTCTGGGTATTTTTCCATACTTTGACGCATGGCATCAGAAACAGCATCAATAAATCGTTTTTCAGTTTTTTTATCGCTTGCTGGTTTAGTTTCTTTAAAGTTAAAAGGAGCATAAACATCGTTCAACTCTTTTTCAATAGACGAAACAATAGGCTCTTCGGCGTAAGCTTTATCCAGCTCTTCATTAATTTCAGCTTTTATTTCTGATTTAATGGTTTCTATTAGTTTTTCATCCAACACTTTTTCTTCCAACAAGAAATTTTCGAAATTCACTGTTGGGTCTTTCTTTTGCCATTCGTCCATCAATTCTTGAGGAACATATTTTGTTCCTGAAGCCTCTTCGTGTCCTCGCATTCTAAATGTTAAACACTCCACTAAAACTGGACGTGGTTTTTTACGAACCGATTCTGCAATTTGACTAATTTTATGATAAACATCTAAAATATCATTTCCTTCAATCAATTCGGTTTCCATACCATAACCAATCCCTTTATCAATAAAATTCTTGCATCTAAATTGTTCGCTCGATGGTGTAGACAATCCATAACCATTGTTTTCAATAACAAAAATTACAGGTAACTGCCAAACTGCTGCAGTATTCACTGCCTCATGGAAATCACCCTCACTAGCTCCTCCATCACCCGAAAAAACCAACGTAGCTTTATTTCTGTTGTTTATTAAATCGCCTAAAGCAATTCCATCAGCCACTCCCAATTGTGGTCCTAAATGAGAAATCATACCCACAATATTGTATTCTTGAGTTCCAAAATGAAAAGAACGGTCTCTTCCTTTGGTAAATCCGCTCATTTTACCCTGAAATTGTGCAAACAAACGATGTAAAGGAATATTACGAGCAGTAAACACACCTAAATTTCGGTGCATGGGTAAAATATATTCATCTTTATTCAACGCCAAAGTTGCACCTACCGAAACCGCCTCTTGACCAATACCCGAAAACCATTTCGATACTTTTCCTTGACGCAACAACACCAACATTTTTTCTTCGATTAATCGAGGTTTAATTAATGCTTTGTACAAGGTTAAAAGTTCACTGTCAGTATATTTTCTTCGGTTGTATTTAATAGCCATAACATTGTTTTTAAAGGCTCAAAGTTAAATGAATTTATGTAATTTTAACGGCTATAAAGTTTTATTTTACCAAACCGATTTAATGTTGGGAGTACAAGAAATATTAGTTGTCGTATTTGTAATCATTGCCTTAATTTACTTGGTGATTAAACTGTTTAAACGTTCTAAAAATCACGATTGCGACAAATGTTCATAAAAGAAATAGAATCAAAAAATTGAATCAAAACCTTACATACATCATTTCATTTTTCAAAAAAATTGGACTTGCCTTTATTGTTTACACCTTTTGTCGTTTGCTTTTTTACCTGTTCAACTTAAATCAGTTTCAAGGTGAATTTCCTTTAAATGCTTTTTTCTATGGTATTCGTTTTGATTATGTGGCTGTTTCTTATTTGTTTTTACCATTCATTTTCTTTTCAATTCTACCTATTCCTTTTAAAGAAAACACTTATTACAAACTTGTTGTAAAGTTATGTTTTCATTTAGGTAATACTTTAGGGATTGTTTTAAACTTAATTGATGTTGGTTATTATACTTTCTCAATAAGGAGAAGCACCGCCGATTTATTCCAATTTCTTTCTACTGGTAATGATTTAGGTAATATGCTACCCACTTATATCAAGGATTATTGGTTTCTATTCTTGATTTTAATCGGATTGATAATATGTACAGAAATTGCATATCGAAAACTTGAAAATAAATCCATTACCAATCCATTTACTCTTAAAGTTTTTGGCATTCAATCTCTTTTTTTTATTATAGTTGGCTCTCTAACTATTATTGGATTTAGAGGTGGTGTACAACTTAAACCTTTAGACATAATTAATGCTGCAAGCTACACTTCTCCTCAACACGTATCCGTTTTATTAAACACTCCATTTTGTATTATTAAAACGGTGTTAAACGATAGAATTTCTGAACTTAATTATTTCGAAGAAGATGAATTAGCTGACATCTTTTCACCTGAACAAACCATAACAGGAAATGGTGGTTTTGAATCAAGAAACGTGGTATTAATTATTTTAGAAAGTTTTGCAAAGGAACATGTTGGTTTTTTAAACAATGGAAAAGGTTACACCCCTTTTTTAGATTCATTAATGCAAGAAAGTTATGTGTTTACCAATGCTTATTCAAGTGGAAACCGCTCTATCGAATCGCTTCCTTCTATTTTTTCAGGTATTCCTCCTTTAATGAACACAGCTTATATCATTTCAAATTATTCAGAAAACAAAATGGACGCCTTACCTGCTATCTTAAAAAAGAAAGGATACAACACCTCTTTTTATCATGGCGGAGAAAATGGTACAATGGGGTTTAGCGGATTTACGGCAACTGCTGGAATTGAAAATTATTATGGAAAAGACGATTACCCATTAACCAACCAAGAAGAAAGTAGTGCTTGGGGCATATATGACGAACCTTATTTACACTATTTTGCAAATGAATTAAACAAAAAAAAGGAACCCTTTTTTAGTACGCTGTTCACCTTATCATCGCATCATCCCTATAAACTACCTGACCAATACATCAGTCAATTTCCAGAAGGAGAACTCCCTATTCATAAAACCATTGCTTATACCGATTATTCATTAAAGCAATTTTTTGAAAACGTAAAATACACCCATTGGTTTAAAAACACGCTTTTTGTTTTTACTGCCGATCATTCATCAGAAGCATTTCATCCGTTTTATTCAACTTTTGTTGGACAAAAAGCAATTCCCATTTTTATTTACGACCCATCAAGTCAGTTAAAAGGTGTTGATTCAAACTATATTCAACATACAGATATCACTCCTACTCTACTTAATTTACTTGGAATTAATACTTCTATTGTTTCTTTTGGAAAAGATGTTTTGTCAAACAAGAATAATCACTTAATCGGATATACCTCAAACAATTTTTACTACGTAGAAAAAGAATTTGTTTTACTTTTTGATGGAGAGAAAGCTACAGGATTTTACAATCTTCTTTCAGATTCAACATTACAACAAAATTTGATAACTGACTCTTCAATTGAAATTAGAAAAAATGAATTCGAAAAAAAGTTAAAAGCAATACTTCAGCAATATAATAACCGACTAATAAACAATCAATTATCCAAAGAATCTATTAAATGACTTCGCCCATAAAAATATTATTTATCATTAACCCCATTTCTGGCACAGTTAAAAAAAGTGGTGTTCAGCAGCTTATACAAACACACTTAGACTCTACTAAGTTCGATTACACCATTGCATATACCGAATATCCTTTGCATGCAACTGAAATTGCAAAAAAAGAAGCCGATAACTATAAAATTATAGTTGCTGTTGGTGGTGATGGAACAGTTCACGAGGTTGGTCTAGGGTTAATTCATACCAATACCATTTTAGGAATTCTACCCATGGGTTCGGGTAATGGTTTGGCAAGGCATTTAAACATTCCTATGTCGACAAAAAAAGCCATTTTAAATTTAAACCAATTTAAAAGTAAGGCTATTGATACCGTAAAAATAAACGATACTTTCTTTTTAGGTGCGGGAGGCATTGGTTTTGATGCTCATATTAGCAATCTTTTTGCATCATCTAAAACAAGGGGTTTTATCACTTACATTAAAATATCTATCAACGAATTTTTTAAATATCAAGAACAAGAATACGAGCTTCAGATTGAAGGCAATACTTTTAAGCGAAAAGCATTTTTAATTACGTTCGCAAACTCCAACCAATATGGCAACAATGCGTTTATTGCACCAGAATCAGTTATCGATGATGGTTTAATTAGCATTGTAATCTTAAAGAAATTTTCATTACTTTATGCAATACCTTTAGCCATTAAACTGTTTACGAAAAAGATTAATTCAAGTAAATTTGTAGAAGAAATAAAGATAAAAAAAGCACAAATAAAATCGCCTAACCAAGAAATACACTTAGATGGCGAACCATTATTAACAAATAGAGAAATCAACATCGAAGTGCTACCATTATCGTTAAACGTTATTACAAATGAGTAAAAAAGATAAAACAAGAGTAAATGTGGTGTACTCTACCAACCCTAACTTTAATTTTGAAGAAGAGGAATTTAATGAAATTGAAACTCCTGAAAATCAGCAACAACAACTAAAAGTCTTTGTTGATAGGAAACAACGCAAAGGAAAATCCGTAACAATAGTGAGTGGTTTTGAGGGTTCTGAAGAGGATATGCAAAATTTAGCTAAAACCTTAAAAACAAAATGTGGCGTTGGCGGCAACGCTAAAGATGGGGAGATTTTAATTCAAGGAGAGCTGAAAGATAAAGTTTATGACTTGTTGATAAATTTAGGTTATACTAAAACAAAAAAAATAGGTGGTTAACATAAAAGTTTCTACTTTTCACTTTTAGAAAATTGATATTTAATACAACATACCGTACATTTTTACAACCAATAGTATTTCTATTATTGGTTACCCTCTCATTCAACCTTCAATCCCAAACATATAATTTTCAATTTTACAATGTTCAAGAAGGTTTACCTCAATCAAAGGTAAATGCTCTACTTCAAGATTCACGTGGTTTTTTATGGATAGGAACAGCAGGTGGCGGAATTTGTAAGTTCGATGGTAAAAACTTTACTCAATATTCATCAAGAGATGGTATTGCAGGAGATATTATTACTGATATTGTTGAAGACCATGACAATAACATTTGGTTTACTGCTTCGTGGGGCGGAGTAACAAAATTTGATGGAAGAAAATTTACTATTTATGAAAATGATGCATTACAAACTTCCATTGGTGGAAACGATGTCATTTTTTGTGATTCAAAAAATAGAATTTGGATTGCAGAAGGTTCTAATGTAAAAATTTACAAAAGTGGTGTTTTCAATAGTATATCCCCTTCATTTCAAAAATATATAACTAGTCAGGTTACCGACATTATTGAAGATAGCAAGAATAACATCTGGGTTTCGACCCAAAATGGTATTATCTATTGTAGTGCAACAGATACTATTGAAATAAACAAAGAAGCAGGATTACCTTCCAACCACGTAACAACCATATACGAAGACATCGATGGCAATTTCATTATTGGAACACACAATGCTGGAGCAATAAAGTTATTAAAGGGAAGTATTGATGCAAAAAAAGATTTTGAGTTTCATCCAATTGGAATAAACGAGAAAGTAAATGTAACTTCTATTACTACCGATAGAGATAAAAACACAGTAATTGCGACATCTAACAATGGCCTATATTTTATTAGTCAAAACAATATAATTACTCACATAACCAAAGACAACGGTCTTGAGACCAACAACCTTTCTAAATTATTAAAAGATAAATCAGGTAACTTATGGATTGGGACTAATGGTTATGGATTATCCAAACTAGGAAATATTGCATTTACTTATTTTGATGGAATTGACGGTCTAAATTCAGCTAGCATCTTTTCAATTCTAGTGGATGAAAATACGATTTGGGTTGGAACTGGTGACGAAGGTGTTTACAAATACGAAAACAGAACATTAACCAATTACACCGAATTGAACGGTATGGGAGGAAATGCCGTTCGTTCAATACTTAAAGATAGCAATGGGGTTATTTGGTTTGCCACTGATGGGGGGTTGACTAAGTACCAAAACAACAAATTTAACACGTTTACTAAAAAAGATGGCTTACCAACAAATCTGATTCGAACTTTATTGCTTGATAAACAACAAAATATATGGATTGGGACATCTGGAGGTGGTTTAAGTGTTTTTAAAAATGGAACATTTATTAATTATGGAGAAAAAGAAGGGTTAATACACAGCTATGTTCATACCTTGTTTGAAGATAAAAAAGGTAATATTTGGATTGGTACTGGCAACGGAATTCATAAAATGACCAACAACATTATTACAAATTATGCAAACTCTGCTGGAATATGTAACAGCTATATAGGTTCTATTACACAAGACGAATTTGGCGATATGTGGTTTGGTACAGATAGATGTGTAGTAAAATACGACGGTGTTGATTTTAAATCGTTAACTACCGAGAATGGACTTTCTTCAAATACCATTTATTTTGTATTAAACGATAACAGTAAAAACATTTGGGTAGGAACAAATAATGGAGTAGATAAAATTTCGCTAAACAGTTACGGACAAATAGAACAAATTAAAAACTATGGATTCTACGAAGGATTTAAAGGCATAGAATGCAATAGTAGAGCTGTTTTTCAAGATGAGAATGATAATATTTGGATGGGAACCATAAAAGGTTTAATCAAATATAATCCAAGAGAAGACAGAACAAATGTTTTTCAACCCATTGTTCGATTAGACAATATAAAACTATTTTTAGAGGATGTAAATTGGAAGAAAAAATCATTTACAACAGAACCTTGGACCAACTTACCTAAAGATTTAACTCTCGATTATAACGATAACCACCTTACATTCGAATACTCTGCAATTAACTTAACCAATCCCGAGTATGTTCAGTACAGTTTTAAGCTCGAACCTTTTGATAAAGATTGGTATAAAAGCACTAATAAAACATCGGTAACTTACTCCAACTTACCACCTGGCGACTATACTTTTTACTTAAAAGCAAGAAACAATGATGGTATTTGGACAAACGAACCTAGCACCTACAGTTTTACCATCAGCACACCATTTTGGCAAACTTGGTGGTTTTACTTGTTATTTTTTATTGGATTTATTTACTTGCTCTTAAAAATTTCAACCATAAGAGAGCGTCGTCAACGAAAAATAAGCAAGGAGCTTGAACGTAAAGTTAGAGAACGTACCATTTTGATAGAGCAACAACGCGATGAAAAAGAGATCTTATTAAAAGAGATTCATCATCGAGTAAAAAACAACCTGCAAGTAATCAACAGTTTGTTAAGTCTTCAATCAAGCTATACTGATGATAAAAAATCATTAGCGCTATTTGATGAAGCAAAAAATAGAATTCGTTCTATGGCATTGATACATGAAAAAATGTACCAATCGGGAGATTTAGCACACATCGATTTTCAAGATTATATAATTGCTCTTACAAATGATTTAATTGCAACCTACTCCATCAATTGTGACATCTATTTAGACATAAAAATTGATGAAGTAAAATTTAGCATCGACACCATTATTCCACTAGGTTTGTTAATCAACGAAATTATTTCAAACACACTTAAATATGCTTTTATTGATAGAAAAAAAGGTTCAATTACCATTCATTTAACTAAAAAAGAAGACAATCTTTTTATTCTAAGAGCTGGAGATAATGGTATTGGTATGCCAAAAGAAAAATTTGAAGGAGAAAGCCCTTCATTAGGATTGGAATTGATTAAGGTATTTACTGAACAATTGGATGGAGAAATAACTCGTTTAGAAACTGAAGGCACAATTTATGAACTTACTTTTCATCGTAAATCAAAATAACTTTGGTTAACAAAAAATTGTTCAAAAAACCTCTTGCATCCACTTAATATTATAGAAGTTTAAAATCATCTTTGTATTACATTAATTAGATTAACTTTTACATTGAGATTTTCACTTTTTATTTTCCTCTTATTAAATTACTTTTCAGCCAATTGTCAGCAAACAACTGTTGAACAATCTACCTACTATAAAAATTTTGAACACCTAATGGATAATGATTATGTAAAAACATTATTCAAAAAATCAACCCTAAATACCGACTCTATTTTAAAGAATGTAAAACCATCAAAGCCGTTTCATCACGAAAAAGGAAAAGAAATTTTAGATAAAATAGAACAATCCATCCCGTTAAATTATTATCCTGAAGTTGCTCCGTTTATAACCTTATACAATAAAGGTGTTAATCTGCATTTTTTAAATTACATGATTAACTACTATCAGCACGACATCAAACAAGAACTAAAAAAGCAGGGTTTACCCGAAGAATTAAGTTTTTTACCCGCCATATTATCAGGTTTCAATCCACTATCAACCAATACAACTGGTGGTGTTGGTTATTGGCACTTAAACTATCCTCAAGCCATAAAATATGGTTTAAGAATAAATGAATATGTTGACGAACGTTTTGATTTAGAAAAATCAACCATAGCAGCTGCAAAATACTTAAAACAACTTCATCTTCTTTATAACGACTGGGAACTTACTCTTGCTGCTTACACCTGTGGTCCATCAAGCATTAACAATTTACAACAACGTAAAAAAGTAATTACTTATACCGATTTATATCCATTTTTAAATCCTAATTCGAGAGACATCGTACCTGCTTTAACCGCTTATATTTACACCTACGCTAAAAATAGTAGCAATCAAATAAAAATAAACCCACTCATTGAAGCTGATACTTTTTATGTAGAATCTAAATTATCATTCAGAGCAATTTTAGATGTTATTAACATCAATAAAAAAGAGTTATTGTTTCTAAATCCATCAGTAATTAACGAAGTTTTTCCAGCAAACTATTTAGCTCTACTTCCTAAAAATACTGGGTTTAAAATGCATCAGTATTGCGATAGTATTTATTTCTATCAAGATTCTGTTTTAAACAAACCAATTGTTGAAATTGAAGAAACTACCATAGAATTAGATAAAGAAGAAATTAAACACAAAGTAAAATCAGGCGATGTTTTAGGTGTTATTGCTCAAAAATATGGTGTGAGAATTTCAGATATTCAAGATTGGAATAACCTAAAAGGAACTCGAATTAATATTGGGCAAACCTTAATCGTTTACAAAAAGAAAATAAGTTCAAAAACTCCTCAAAAAACAACCGAACCAGAAATAATTTCTTCTGATGGCAACTACATCATGTATAAAGTTAAAGATGGCGACAACCTATGGGATATTGCGGCAAATTTTGATGGTGTTTCGCCTGATGATATAATGGAATTAAATAATATTGATGAAAATTTACAAATCGGACAAGTATTAAAAATCAAGAAGAAATAGAAAAAACTGAAAAGGACATTAAACCCCTTAAAACACTCCTTAGTTTAGGTGGTGTTATGGCTTTGTTGTTACTGGTTATGGTAGTTTTCCCTACCGATGGAATTCAATTAGGAAGTTTTAAACTAGAATTTCCTTCTGCTAGTGATTTTTTTAGTTATAAAGTAGAAGATAATACCAATAAAATAAAAGATTTACAAGAATTGTTTGATAGCAACATCGTGATTTCTGAAATTGATTCTACCCTTATTAAACACAAATTAGATTCACTCCACAAGTACCGTAAAACCATACAAATTACTGATAAAGGCAAACCAGCTTTACATCGTTTTTTTGATGCGTTAGATAATGCTCAAAACAAAAAGGTTAGAATTATGCACTATGGCGATTCTCAAATAGAAGCTGATAGGATAACATCAATATTTAGAAATGAACTTCAAAATAAATTTGGTGGAAATGGCGTAGGTCTTTTTTCTGTTATTGATGTTGCGCCAAAAATGAGTGTAAACATATCTTACTCCGAAAATTGGAGAAGATTTTCTGGTTTTGGGCAAAAAGATTCTACCGTTAAACATAACAAATATGGTGCGTTAATTAGTTTTTGTAGGTATGCACCTGTACCATCAAATAATACCATTCCTGATACTTTGCACTATACAGCATGGATTAAACTAAAGAAACCAAGAGCTAGTTATAGCAGAACAAAAAATTATAATCAATTAAACATTTTTTTAACCAACTCATTAACTGCTGTAAACTACAAAATTGAAGCCGATGGAGTAGTTTTAGAAGAAGGTAAAATAAACGCCAACACACCATTCCAAGTGCTAAAAACTAACTTTAGTTCTACTCCTGAAGAAATTACCATAAGCTTTGAAGGTAAAGACAGTCCAAATATTTTAGCTTTATCATTAGAAGGAAACACCGGTGTAGTTGCCGATAATATTCCGTTGAGAGGCTCGTCTGGGACTGTATTTAGCCAATTGGAACAAACCTTATTGAGCAACATGTATGCTCATTTAAATCCAGATTTAATTATTCTTGAATTTGGAGGAAATGTAATGCCGTACATTAAAGATGAAAAACAAGCCATAGAATATGGTAATTGGTTTAAATCTCAAGTCAATCGTTTAAAAAGTTTAAATCCAAATGCTGCATTTATTGTTATTGGACCAGGAGATATGTCAGTAAAAGAAAAAACAGAGTTTGTTACCTACCCCAATTTAGAGTTTGTTCGAGATGCGTTAAAAGATGCTTCCCTATCAACTGGTTGTATGTTTTGGGATATGTATGAAGTAATGGGAGGAAAAAACTCCATGCCAAAATGGGTAAATGCAGAACCTTCATTAGCTGCATCCGATTACATTCATTTTACTCCGCTTGGAGCAAAAAAAATTGGAGAAGAATTTTACGACAACTTAATTAGAATGTATAACAAATACAAAGGTAACCCAACACCAAAAACAGAAACATTACCTGATACAACCAATAATGAACATTAAAACAATTGCTATATTATTCTCGCTGTTTGTTTGCTTAAACTTAGCAAATAGTCAAACCAATCCTCATTTGGTTAAACTTTATCCGTTTATAAATTATGATGAAAATGTAATTGATTTTTACAACGATACCGTAAGTTTTAATAACTTCTATTCAAAATTCGACACCTTAACCACCAGTGGAAAAGGAAAAATCAACATTATTCAAATGGGTGGTTCTCACATTCAAGCAGATATTTGGTCGGATCAACTACGTAAAAAATTTCAAACTATTTCTCCAAATCTGAATGGTGGTAGAGGCTTTTTATTTCCATACAAATTAGCCAAAACAAACAACCCTCATTATTACAATATTACCTATACTGGCGAATGGAGTGGATACCGAAACTCCGTTGGTAAACACCAAAGTACTTGGGGCGTTTCTGGAATTACTGCCACTACAATTGATAGTTTATCATCATTTAAACTTGTGTTTAGAGGTGATGACACTCCTTTCTATGATTTTAATAGCATCAAAGTTTTTCACGATACCGATTCTTCAAGTTATTGTTTAGAATTGATTTCTGACACGTGCGTATCAATTGAAGTAAACAAAGAAATAGGTTATACCGAGTTTAAATTCGATAAGTATCAAACACAATTGGAGTTTCGAATTTATAAAACCGATAGTTTTCAAACACATTTTAACTTGTACGGATTAAGTTTAGATAACGACGATAACGGTATCGTTTACAATTCTATTGGTGTTAATGGGGCTAGTACAGCGAGTTATTTACGTACACAATTGTTTACCCATCATTTAAAAGCCATTAATCCCGATTTGGTTATATTTTGCATTGGTATTAACGATGCATTTGACCCTAGTTTTTGTGCAAAATGTTACGAAAACAATTACGACACGCTTGTTGCTTGGATAAAATCGGTTAATCCAAATTGTGAGTTTTTGTTTGTTTCGAACACCGATAGTTATTACAAAAGAAAATTCCCAAATAAGAGGGCTTTTGAGGTACAAAATGTAATGATAAATCTGGCAAAGAAACACCAAGCTGGATATTACGATTTGCTAACTGTTATGGGCGGATTGGGTTCTATTAAAACCTGGGAACGAAACGGATTGGCACAAAAAGATAAAATACACTTAAACAGAAATGGGTACATCATGTTGGGCGACCTTATGTTTTCCGCATTAATGAAAGAATATGGGAGGAGCCTCCCCAACCCCTCCGAAGGAGGGGCTAAGTAGTGGTGCGAAAAAGACTAAAGAATGAAGATGAAATTGACAATTGATAAAAGCGGTAATTTAAAGTCCCCTTTCGGGGGATTTAGGGGGCATATTGAAGCAGTCATATACGACATGGATGGGTTAATTATTGACTCTGAACCACTTTGGAGGGAAGCTGAAAAGATTACCTTTAAAACGGTAGGTTTAACTTTTACAGATGACATGTGTAGAGAAACAATGGGCATGCGTTTAGCTGAAGTTGTAGAATATTGGTACAACAAGTTAGGATGGGAAGGAAAGTCATTACAACAAATTGAAGACGAATTATTAGCTACAGTTACTCAATTAATTATTGAAAAGGGTACAGCTTTAGATGGTGTTGAATCATCTTTAAATTATTTTAAAGCAAAAGGTTGCAAACTGGCTTTAGCTTCTTCTTCTCACATGAGTTTGATTAAAACTGTTTTAAACAAATTAAAAATTACTCATTATTTTGATGTAATAAACTCTGCAGAACAGTTAGAATATGGTAAACCCCACCCTATTATCTTTATAAAAACTGCTGAAGATTTAGGTGTCGACCCTGTAAAATGTTTGGTTTTAGAAGATTCTTTTCATGGTTTAATTGCTGCTAAAGCTGCTTTAATGAAAACAATTGTTGTTCCTGATAAAGAAAACTGGAACAACCCCAATTACAACATTGCCGATTATAATTTAAAAAGTTTAACTCAAATAACTAGCTTAAACATTGGATAACGGTTTTAACATATTAAATTGGTTTACCTGGTTTTTTAGTGTAGAAAACATTAAAAGTATTTTTCTGTACAACGAAACTCAACCATTAATTTTTACTCAGTTTTTCTTCTGGGGATTTTTTGCTGTCGTGCTTCTTTTTTACGCTGTTGTTTACAAGAAAAATGCCTTACGAAATGCCTTTTTGTTTTTGGTCAGTTTATTCTTCTATTATAAAACAAGTGGTTTGTTCATTAGCATTCTCCTCTTCTCTACCCTTGTCGATTATTTTATAGGTAAGTACATACACGCTTCTGATAATCAGTTAAAGCGTAAATTACTAGTTAGCACAAGTATTTTCATCAACCTCTTTGTGTTGTTTTATTTTAAGTATGCTTACTTCTTTACTGATGCTTACAATACATTTTTCGAAACCGACGTTCAGGTATTCAATCATTTTGCACAATTCACTAACAGTATTGCTGGAACACACTTTACAGTAGATAAAATTTTACTTCCTGTTGGTATTTCATTTTACACTTTCCAAACCATTAGTTATTCGGTAGATATTTACCGCAAACAAATTGAGCCCGTTAAAAACATCTTAGATTTTGGGTTTTATGTCTCTTTCTTCCCTCAATTGGTTGCTGGACCAATTGTTCGTGCTTCTGAATTTATCCCACAATTATACCAACCTTATCGTTTAACCCGTTACGACTTTGGTTTAGCACTGTTTTGGATTTTAAAAGGTTTAATCAAAAAAGTAGTTATTGGCGATTACATTGCAGTAAACTTTATCGACCGTATTTTTCAGAATCCCACCATGTTTACTGGATTCGAGAATTTAATGGCACTGTATGGCTACTCCTTACAGGTTTATGCCGATTTTTCCGGTTATACCGATATGGCTATAGGTATTGCCTTGTTGATGGGATTTACTTTGCCAACCAACTTCAACTCACCATACAAAGCCAAAAATGTTGGTGAATTCTGGAAACGTTGGCACATGAGTTTATCTACTTGGTTGCGCGATTATTTATACATTCCTTTAGGTGGTAATCGTGGTGGAAGCATTGGCACATGGGTAACTGCAATAGTAATTGCGTTGTTTGTTATATTACTATCAGGTAAAATGATGGTGCTATATGCGTTTATTTGGTTAGCGTTATTACTTGTTTTTCTGTCTATTTGGATAAAAGCGTTTAAAGATTGGTTAACCACCAACGTAAACTTATTAATTACCATGTTATTGGGCGGTTTATGGCATGGTGCGAGTTGGAACTTTGTTATTTGGGGTGGTTTAAACGGTTTGGGATTAATGGTTTACAAGCTTTGGAAAAAAATTAGTCCGTACGAAAAGTACAACAACTTATTAGCCGTTGGGTTTAAAGTAGCCGTAACGCTTACTTTTATAACCTTTACTCGTATTTGGTTTAGAGCTGCAGATATGGATACCACTTGGAGCATCTTAAATCAAATTAAAACCAATTTTAGGTTCGATTTAATTCCAACCATATTACTCACGTATAAAATGGTATTTGCGGTAACCTTAATTGGTTTTGTTATCCATTGGCTACCTTCTAAAACTAAAAGTTGGTATCAAAATAAATTTATCGAATCGCATTTAGGAATTCAAATACTAATTTCGGCACTTGCAGTTGTTGGAGTTTACCAAGCCATGTCATCCGAACTACAAGCATTTATTTATTTCCAGTTTTAAAATAGCAAACCAACCATTCCATAAATATTAAAACAAAAGCACAATTCTTGTTGGTACATTTGTTTAAACAATTTATTTATGACCAGATTTATTCCAATCCTTATACTGTTTACTAGTTTAAACCTAAATGCTCAAAACGATTCCATTTTTGTACGTCAGATATTTGATGAAGCATTAGAAAATGGACAATCGTACGAAAATTTAAAAGTGCTTTGCAAATCAATAGGAGCTAGAATTAGTGGGTCTAAACAAGTCGAAGATGCTATTCGTTGGGGCAGACACTTATTAAAATCGTACAATTTAGATACGGTTTATTTACAAGAAATTCAAATACCAAATTGGAAAAGAGGTAAAGCAGAAAAAGCTTGGGCAGAAAACTCCACAGGAGAAAAATTAACCCTGAATATTCTGGCTTTAGGAGGCTCCTCCTCTACCAATGGCTTATTAAAAGCCGAAATAATTCAAGTAAAGAATGTTGACGAATTAAAAGCTTTAAGTTCTGATAAAGTAAAAGGAAAAATAGTTTTTTTAACAGAAGCCTTTGATCAAAAACACATCAATACCTTTTCGGCTTATGGGCATTGCTACCCGTTAAGAGGAGATGCTCCAAATGAAGCTTCTAAATTAGGTGCTAAAGCCGTTGTTATTCGTTCTTTAGCAACTCCTACCGACAATTTTCCACATACTGGTGTAACAGAGTTCGAAGACGGTGTAAAAGTAATTCCATGTGCAGCAATGAGTACTCAAAATGCAGATGATTTGGTTAAATGGTTAAGCAATGGAAAAGTAATGTTAAACATGGAGTTAGATTGTAAAACACTACCAAACGTAACATCATTTAATGTAATTGCTGAAATTAAAGGTAAGGATAATAAAATTATAACCATTGGAGGTCATTTAGACTCTTGGGATGTTGGTGAAGGAGCTCATGACGATGGTGCAGGAATAATGCACAATATTGAAGCTATGCGTATTTTAAAAACCCTCAATTATAAACCCAACCATACCATTCGTTGTGTTTTGTTTATGAATGAAGAGAATGGAAATTTTGGAGGTGAAACCTATGCTAAACTAGCTAAAGAAAACAACGAAGAACACATTTTAGCAATAGAAAGTGATAGAGGTGGTTTTTTACCCATGGGTTTTGACGTGGTAGGAACAACTGAACAATTAGCTACAGTTAAACAATTTGAGACCATCTTATATCCTTACGATTTATTAAAAATTAAAGAAGGTCACAGCGGTGTAGATATTGGTCCATTAAGAAAATATTATCCTGAAATGATACAAATGGGATTAGCCATAAACTCACAACAATATTTCAACTATCACCATTCCGCTAACGATGTATTTGAAACCGTAAATAAACGTGAATTGGAACTAGGAGCAGCATCAATAGCTACCATGGTTTATTTAATGGATAAGACCTTGAAATAAGCTACCATGTCATTTCGACTTTATGGAGAAATCTTCTGACAAAAGAAACTAATAGATATTTTCTAAAAAGATTTCTCCGCTTCACTACGTTACGCTCAAAATGACAAAAGAAAAGAAACAAAAAAACCTTTCCAATTGGAAAGGTTTTTTTTAAAAGTGATGAATAAACTTTACTCTTTTACAATCTTCAAGTTTTTTACCGTTTCATTTTTTGCATTCAGCAATTGAACAAAATAAATTCCCGTTTGTAATTGTTTAAATTCTTTAGATTGGTAGGTGTTTGTACCTTTATTTACTACAATATTTTCTTGAACAACTGCACCAAGAACATTTACAAATCTAATGGTAAATTGTTCTTCTTTTTTTGAATTAATATCTAAAAATAAAGCCTCTTTTGCTGGATTAGGATAAATGCTAACATCTCCTTCTTCCATTCTGTTTACCGCTACTATGTCTGAAAACGAATAAACACCATCAAAATCAACCTGTTTTAATCTATAATAAACCACTTCATCATAAATCGCATTATCAACAAACTGGTAGCTTCTAACTACATTTGAATTACCAGCGCCATCAACTTTACCTAATTCATAGAAATTAACCATATCAGTAGAATATTCAACAGAAAAATAATCGTTATTAACTTCTGTAGAGGTACTCCAATTTAATACATTGAATGAATTATCAGAATTAACAGAAAAAGACATCAATTTAACTGGTAGGATAATACAAGCCGGACCACAATTTGAAGTAAACCTAAATGCTTGATTAGTTAATGTATAATTGGTAGGATAATTATATGCTGCATTAGTTACTGCAACGGTACCGTTATAATTATGTAATCCCATTATACCATCTCCTCCATTCCATCCCGCACAGATCTCTTTTTTTGCAATATGCATTTCAATGGTATTAGTGGTCTCAAATATTTTTAATTGACCAGTAAATTTTAAAGTAGTACAACTATAATATGGTATTTGATCGAAGGTTATTACAAACCTTCTATTGGGGGCTGTACCTAGTGTTTGATATTTAATTGTACCTCCAATTGCAGGGTTAATATCTTGCCATGGAAACATTATACTATTTCTTGGAGCATTAGTTGTATTTGGAATTGCTGCACTTATTGAATATGCAGAGTATGCACCTGGAGAAGCATTTGCAGCAGGTAAATTACTCGCACAACTTATTGGGTCAAAAATTAAGTATCCATTAGAGGAAACTAACCCTTGAGAAAATCCAAAACCATCAAAACAAAAGGTAAAACCAAATGGAACGTAACTTGAACTAAACCTATCATCGATGGGTAATGCTATATTAGTTCCTGCATTTAAATCTGGAGCATAAGCAATCACACTTGATGTGTAATTTAAACCACATGATGGAGAGCTAGAACTCGTAACATTAATATTAAATGGTGTACAAGTTGGCGATGGATCAGTATCAATCATAATGTAGTATGTTGTACCTCCAACCAAATTTACCCCACACAACGTCGGGTTTCCAGATGAGCTAGTAGCTTGTCCAACACATACAACACCTCCAGCACTTGGACATCTATCTGTTACAAAAATTCCTGTATACGAAAGTGTTCCTGTTAAGGTAATATCTATTGTTTGATTTGCTGCAGGAGTATATGCATACAAGAAATCTTCTCCATCTTGATATGCACTAGCACACCCTTGAGAGGCTGTATAACTATTTACTCGACAACAAGTGGTTTGACCAGAATTAGTAAAAGGCAAACTAGCAATGGTTGTTGCACTACCACAATTACTTGGTGCTCCAGCTGGAGCAGGCTCATAAGCACAAATATCAAATGGTCCAAAAGAACCTCCACCATACTCCCAAACTCTAACATAAACTACCGTTCCAGTTGCCAATTTTGCGTTTTGCGCACAATCACCAGGCACAGTACATGATGCTCCTGTTCTACAAATCATTGGCATAGCACCATTTTGACTATCATCATCATCACATTCTACTAAGGCTGTAAGATTATTACAACTAGGACCTGTATACCAAGCCATTCCAAAATCTGTTGGTCCACCATTAGGTGATAAATCAATAATTAAACCTCCCGCAGGAACAGTTACCTTAAACCATACATCAGGACCTAAAGAACTACAACCAGGTGCAGGCATTCCTGTAGAAATTGTTGAAGTTGTTCCTAAATCAGCTGATTGAAAAGCACAAGAACCAATGTTCACATTTAAATCGATAGCACCACAAGGCTCATCATTACTTGGTGGTGGTGGCGGTGTTCCAATACATAAATTAAATGTTGTATTTTGACCACCTGTTGATGTGTAAGTATAAACTCTTACATAATAGGTAACACCAATAGTAAATCCACTAAATTGACTAGAATTTGGATCACTACAACCTACACTACTTAAAGCACCACAAGCACCAGAAAAAATTTCATGAACCATATCCGTAACCGAACCAGAGACATTTAAAACATCAAAATTATGTACTGTACTTGTAGCCACAAATTTATACCAAACATCATCATCCGCGCCACTTCCAGCACAAGCAGCTATTCCAGAATTACCTGCACAACTAACTGTTCCTGCACTAACTGTTCCGCAAGCTAAATCCGCATTAACTGTTACTAATGTAGCATTACATGGATCATCATTTGCTGGAGATGACACTGTTGTTGTTACCAAAACACTTGCAGAATTTGCAGAAGAACCACTTGCAGTACAAGTAATTACTCTTCTAAAGTATGTATTAGCTGAAATAGAAGTTACATGTGTAATACCAGTTGCTCCACTTATATTCGTCCATGGCCCTCCAGCTGCAGGAGCAGATTGCCATTGATACGTTAAACCACATCCTGTGCTAGAACCTGTTACTGATAGCGTAGTTGACAATGCAGCACAAGAGGTTATTGATGATGGTGAAGCTGCAGCAGAACCAGCAGTTGGTGCTCCAGCACAACCAACTGGGGGAGTCCAAGTAAATATACCAGAAGGATTTCTTGATGCTGTGGTGTTGCAACCCATCAAGTCAGAATTCGCAGCTCCAGCAGTAGATGCTATCCAGTTAGCATTATTTGCTTTTGTTCTATTGTTAAAATCAGCATTTGAGGCACCTCTTAAGCCAACTTGAAATCCTGAGTTAGAAGTTAATGCTGAGTTAGTTACCCAATACATCTCAATCACATTGGTTGTTTCATATAACTTAATTTGAAATGTAAAATCGCCTCCATCCCAATATTCACCATAGTTTTTCCATTCAACAGTAAAAACTCTGTTTGGACTAGTTCCAGTCATTTTTGACCTCAAAGACGAACCTGCTGCTACTCCTTCTAAATCTGCTGCACACACCGAGATAACATTATTTGAAGTACCAGAACTTAATGGAGTATAAGAATTCGATAAAGCATTCCCCATAACAATAAAACCATCATTAGAAATACTAATTGTTGTATAATTGGTACAGTTATATTCAAAAGTAAAGCCTAAAGGTACCGCTGTATAAACACCATAATCAGTAGTACCTGAAGTATGTGTTGTATATGTTGCTGTTAATAACGTTGGACTACCCGCAGCTTGAGCAAAAGTATAACTTGTAACAGATTGTGCAGAAATTATGTTATGAGAAAACATAAAACAAATAATCAATGCAATAAAAAGTATAGATTTCTTCATATCTAGTGTTATTTCAAAATTTCGTTTTTACAGTCATTATTTAATATCGAGTCGTCTTTTCTAAACAACATTAATGTCGGAAATTGACCTAAAAGTAAATCTCTTAAAACATCATAGCTTTTAAATTCATTATTTCTTACAGTAATCCCAATAACCTGTTGTGTTTCGCAAACTGCATAAATTCTTGAGCCAACAATTGTCTTTGTATAGTCTAACACATCCAAAAACATTTTTTTTTCAGAATTTCCAATACCAATGATATAATTTGATGTTTTAATAGCACCTATAGCACTCTCAGTACGGTTGTTATTTACAACTTGAGCTTTAGCAAAGAAGTTAAATAAAAACAAAGAGACAAAAAGGATAAAATACTTCATAAATAAACAGTTTAAATCTATTGTTGTTTGACGTAATTTAACAGTTTGGAGTTGCATTTATAAATTTTTAACAATATTTGTTATAAAACAAACAATTAAACACGTTTCACACCCTAAATTTAAAAAAAATTTTAAGCCAAACATCGTTTGTTTATAACTATTCGACAAAGAACAATATTTTGGAGATAAGACTTTAATCAAAATATGACGAGAATCATATTATACTTGTCTACTGTACTCTAGTATTTTTATAGTTGTTGATATACTTTATTAACCAACTCCTCTTGTTTAGGATAGTTAATTAATATACCACGAGTCGCCCCTGTATACACAAACATACTTCCTGCCGCAACTGCAGAAGCTCCAGCTTGAATAGCTGGCAAGAAATCGTTTATTGATGAAGCTCCACCACATACTACAATGGGTAAGTTTGTTTTGGAAGAAACTTGATTAATTAAGGCTAAATCATATCCAGAATAAGTTCCATCTTTATCAATAGAGTTAATAAAAAATTCTCCTACTCCTGCTTCTTCTAATTTATTAACAAAGTCATCAATGGAGTAGTTTATTTTTGTTGAACCAGAAATTTTATAGGCGTTTAATTTTCCAAAAATATTTTTCTTCACATCAATTGAAGCAATAATACTTTGCGAACCAAAAATTTTTGCGGCTTCAGTTACTAAAGCAATATTATCTTCTAAAACTGAGTTTAAAACCACCTTCTCAATACCCAATTTAAATAATTTTTCAATTTGGTTAAGGTTTTTCACTCCTCCACCATAAGCAAAAGGCATAAACGCTTCACTAGCAATTTCTTCTATTTTAGTATAATTGGGTTCTCTTTTCTCTTTACTTGCTGTAATGTCAAGTATCACTATTTCGTCAACTTCTTTTTCGTTAAAAATTTTAACAGCATTAATCGGGTCGCCAATATAGGTCGGATTTTTAAACCGAATGGTTTTTACCAACTTTTCGTTTTGGAGGGTTAAAACAGGTATTACACGTATTCTTCTCATAAAAAAAGTTTAGAAGTTTATGAGGTTATGAGGTTATGAGTTTGGTTTGGTATCATTTTCAAATTGACATAAAATTCTCCAGCAACCTCATCCCAAACTTATGGCTTTTTTCAGGATGAAATTGTACCCCAAAAATATTTTCTTTTTCTACTGCCGAAGTAAATTCATAACCATAACTTGTATTGGTTAAAACATTCATTTCATCGTTACACTTCATGTGGTAAGAATGTACAAAATAAAATCTTGCATCATTATCTAGTCCTTCTAGCAACTTAGATTCTTTTTTTATGTTGATTTCGTTCCAGCTCATGTGAGGAATTTTCAAGTTTTCAGAAAGCTTCGATTTATCAAATTTCACCACATCCATATCTATCCAACCCAACCCTTTTTCATTTCCTTCTTCGCTTCCATTACCTAACAATTGTGCACCTAAACAAATACCCAATAAAGGAGTTTTTTCATCAACTACTTTTTTATTAAGCACATCCACCAAACCTGATTGTTTTAAATTCATCATACCGTAATCAAAATGACCAACTCCTGGTAAAATCAACTTTTCGGCTGTTTCAATTTCAGAAGGTTTTGAGCTAATACACGATTTAACACCAATCCTCTTCAGCATATTCTGAATTGATTTGATGTTTCCAGCATTGTAATCGATGATTGTAATCATGTATATCAATAATTACGACAAATATAAGTAATCTTCAATTTGTAATATTGAATTATAAAAAGCTAACTTTGAAATGTATCAAGATGTAAAAATAAAAGATGAAGCAAAAAGTATTTGGTTTAGGATTTCACAAAACAGGCACATCAAGTTTAGCATCTGCATTGCACGCTTTAGGACACAATGTATGTGGACAACAAAATGCTCTTCACAAAGACCTTATTAATGGCAACATTAACATCTTTACCACATTAGCAAAAAACTACGATGCGTTTGAAGATGACCCTTGGTATTTACTATATAAAGAATTAGATGAAGCATTTCCAAACAGTAAGTTTATTCTTACTGATAGAGACGTAGACAGTTGGTACAACAGCTGTTTAAATCATTTTTTTGAAGATACTACTCCTATTCGAGATTATATTTACGGAGATGGTCGCCCAAAAGGTAATGAGGAAAATTTTAAACGGATTTATCTAAAACATCAAACAGATGTAATAAATTATTTTAAAAACAGACCAAATGACTTTTTAATTATCAATTTTACCAAAGGTGAAGGGTGGGAAAAATTATGTCCTTTTTTAGGTGTTGAGATACCCAACAAACCTATACCTCATGCCAACAAAGGGTTATATACTAAAAAGCCGAATGGGTTAAAGAAAAAACTATGGTTATATTATAAAAAGCTATATGCTTTTTTATATCACAACATTTACCGACCACTTTTTAAATGATGTTAGTTTGTTTTGATTTAAAATAAAACAGTACAAAAAGAACCAAAGGGAGTAATGGATATTGAGCCAAGCCAATAACAAACCGACTAATGGCGTATGTTTCATCAAAATTATTAAACATCATACCTATTAATGAGAGTAAAAACGATACAATTATAAGAGATAAATAAATTCTTACCGTTATTAGATTAAACATCTTGTTTTTAAAATAAAAATTTACCAACAACAAGGTAATCAACGAAAAAATTAATGAAAAGCCAAAAGTTAATACCCACTTGATAGTTAATAAATTGCTTGCACTATAATTATACAAAAACTTTGGAGGAGTTATGTAAGAGGAATTGTAAGGAAAAGGATATTTTTTTAACACTGAATTAATAACCAAAAAAATTGCTTCTCTAACATAACCAATAAAAAACAAGATGATTATTACTATTCCAGCTATACTATTTTTAATCAAATTATTCACTACTCTTTTTTGATTGCAAATTTATTCACCCAAATAATCCACATCACAAAAATAAAAGCATAAACAATAATAGTAAAGGTATATTTATGGTTAAACTCTAAACTTTCGGGATTATATAGAACTACTAAAGCCAAGCCCACTAGTCTAAAAATATTAATAATATGTATGATTAATATTCCTACAGGTATAAAAACTAGTTTTTGGATTAATTTTCCAGGAAAAATAATAATAAATCCGGCAAACAAGGCAAACAAACTCAACCCATTACATGGTGCACCAATTAATACACCATGAGTACCATCAATACCGACTGCATCGGCATAAGTAAAAACTGTAAATCCAAGTATTTTAAGAATAAAAGAGGTAGATGCTACTAAATGGTTGATTAAAAAATGATCTACCCAACCATCCTTTAGCAACCAGTTATCGTATATAATATACCAAAACAGATACAATCCTATTCCTTTTAGTATAAATAAGGAAATGAACTTATCTTGTGGAGATATTTTTTTGAAAAATGATAACAAATCGCTGATATGTATATTAACATTACTTAAACAAGTTCAAAGGTATTAATAAAACCTTTACCTATGCTTTTTAGATTATTAAATCATATCTCTTTAAAACTTGACTAATAAATAAATAAAAAACTATTTTTGTCGACATCAAATATAATTAATGAACAAAACAACCCACACAAATGCAATTGAAAGCTTTGATTTTAAAGCTTTAGGAGCACGAATGCTGAAATATTGGTATCTATTTGCAATTTCTATGCTTATTGGGTATTTTATTTCTCTTTACACCATCAGATACAGTGTTCCAATTTATCAAACTTATGGAAAGGCTCTTTTAAAAGATGAATATAGTTCTTGGGGGCAAGAATATTTTATAAAAGGCATGGAGTTGGTTAGCGCCAGAAATCGATTAACAAATGAAATTGGGACAATTAGCTCATTTAGTTTAATGAGATCAGTTCTAGATGAATTAGATTTTAAAGTATTTTACTACGACATTGGTAATGTTAAAACATCAGAACTCTATCAATCATCTCCCTTTATTATTGAAATAGATTCTTCCTTTCAAAATTATAAGTCGATTTCCTATTTTTTAAAAATTGTTGATGAAAACTCTTTCATATTATCAAAAACAAAAGAAGATTTTGACGAAGAAAAAACTTACGCTTTTAATCAGTGGTTTGTAATTGATGAAATTAGACTCCGATTTAAACTTACTGAACATTACCAAGAGAAGAGTAAAGAAAAATTATTATCTTTTGTGGTTAATGACTTAAACTCATTAGCTAAAGTTTATCAGAATAGCATATTGCTAGAAACCGACCCTCCTGAATCCTCAATTTTAAGATTTAGTTTAACTGGTCCTACCATTCAAAAAGAAATTGATTTAATCAATGCTTTAATGAATAAATATATTGAGTATGGGTTAAAAGAAAGTAGTGAAATTGCAACCAACACCATGAGGTTTGTGGACGAACAACTTAATGGGGTTGCCAAAGATTTATCCGTTACCGAAAACGACTTAGAAGATTTTAAACAGAAATCTAATCATGAAAAATTAGAACTTAACAGTAAAAACCTTATTCCCAATTCTAACACCTTAGAAGAAGAATACCTTAAAGCTCAATTTGAATACAATTTTTACCAGGAAACTATTAAAAACCTTAACAATTCTGACCTGAATAAAATTTTTATTCCTAATATCATTAATGTTAGTATTCAAGACCCCTTATACCGTTCTATTAGTGATTTAATGGATCTTTATAGTAAAAAAAGGATTTTAGAAACACAGGCAAGTGATAGTAGTATTTCATATCAACTTCTAATAGAACAAATAAAAACTAACAGGCAAATTCTTTCTGCAAATATTTCATCGCGTTTAACACAAACAAAATTTCAGCTAGATCGAATAAAAGAACAACTCGTAAATGTTGACGGAAAACTAAGTCAACTACCATCAGCAGAGTTGGATTATATTCGAATTGATAGAATGTACAACTTAAACAATAGTTTTTATAATTATTTATTACAAAAGCGAAGTGAAGCAGCAGTAGCAGAAGCATCGAAAGTACCCAATGCTAAAATAATTGAACCAGCGAGCGACTACACCGTTACTTATGTTGGAATAAATCCAAAAAATGTTTATTTACTTAATTTAGGAATAGCTTTTTCTATTCCATTGGTAATTGTACTGTTAATATTTATTTTTAATACTAAAATTCAAGAAAAAGCTGATATTGAATCGGTTACCGACATTCCTATTTTTGCAACTATTGGACACACCAAAACTACAGGTAATTTGGTATTAATTGACCACCCAAAATCTATCGTTGCCGAATCATTCAGGTCGTTAAGAACCAACATTAATTACATTACTAAAGAAAAAAATTCGTTTACCATTTTAATTACCTCATCCATAAGTGGTGAAGGGAAAACGTTTTGCTCTATTAACTTAGCTTCAGCTTATGCTATTTCTGGTAAAAAAACATTGTTGATTGGTGCCGATTTAAGAAAACCTAAAATTTTTAATGATTTTAATCTAAAAAACAGTAACGGATTATCCACTTTTCTGATTGGAAAAGCTAACTTTAAAGAAGTTGTTCAATCCACTGCTCAAGAGAATCTGCACGTGGTGAGTTCTGGACCTGTCCCTCCAAATCCATCTGAATTAATTGAAACTGATAAAATGACCGCTTTTTTAAAAGAAGCTGAACAACTTTACGATATCATTATTATTGATACTCCTCCTATTGGATTGGTAACCGACGGTATGATTTTAACTCAATTTTCTGATGTTAACCTTTATGTAGTTAGACAACGTTATACCAATAAAAATCAATTGGAATTGATAAATCAATTGTATGTTTCTAAAAAAATAACCAACTTGGGTATAATAGTAAACGATTTAAAAGAACAGCGTATAGGTTATCGATATGGTTACAATTATGGCTACGGTTATGGTTACGGCTATGGTTATGGATACGGTGGAGGATATTATGCCGAACAAAATAAAGATGTTTCTATTTTGGATAAAATGTTTGAAAAAATTAAACGTAAAAAGTAAACAAAGCTATATTCTAATCTTATTTCTAAAATGCTGCTTTGTTTTATTTAATAACCATCTTGTAGTTAATAAACTTTATTTAGTATCAAATTGACAATGCCTCACTCAATTAACTAATATGTCTCTAAAAAAAGCAGCTTTATCTGGAATGTTTTGGACCTTCATTCAACAAATGAGTACTCAAGGCATTTCATTTGTAGTTTCCATTATTTTAGCACGTATTTTATTGCCTTCCGAGTTTGGCTTAATTGCTTTAATTAGCGTTTTTATCGCTATTGGAAATGCATTAATAGACAGTGGATTAAACCAATCTTTAATTAGAACTGAACACGTTACAGAAAAAGATTATTCGGCTGTATTTTTTTTTAACTTGATTATAAGCATATGTATTTATGTTATAATGTTTTTTACTGCACCATTTATTTCAAATTTTTATAATCAGCAATTATTAACTGAAATATCAAGAGTTTATGGTCTAGTATTTATCATAAATAGTTTAGCTGTTGTTCAAAACACAAAGCTTACTAAAGAACTTCAATTTAAAAAACAAACCATTATTACTCTTCCCTCTCTTTTAATAGGTAGTTCAGTAGGGATATGGATGGCAATAAAAGGTTATGGAGTTTGGAGTTTGGTTTGGAGTAATATTACACGGTCAGCGGCATTAACTATACAACTTTGGCTGTGGTCTCCATGGAAGCCAAGCTTAGATTTAAAATGGAATAACATCCAACCTCATTTAAATTTTGGTTATAAGTTGACAATGTCAAGTTTAATTCATGTTTTTTTTACGAACATTTATACCATAATCATAGGTAAATTTTTCGATCCTATTCAAGTTGGTTTTTATAATAGAGCCAATACGCTAAAACAAATGCCCGTTCAAAATTTTAGTGCTGTACTAAGCAAAGTAACTTTTCCTTTATTTAGTAAAATACAAGATGACAATAAACAGTTAAAAAGTGCATATAAGAAAATTATGAAAATGGCTATTTTCCTCCTGTCACCAACTTTACTACTTATGGCAGTCTTAGCTGAGCCATTATTTCGTTTTTTGATTACAGAAAAATGGTTGCCAGCAGTTCCTTATTTTCAAATTCTGTGTCTGAGTGGAATTTTATACCCGATAAATATTTATAACCTCAATATATTAAATGTCAAAGGAAGGAGTGATTTATACTTAAAGTTAGAGGTGATAAAAAAAATATTTGCTCTTTTTGTTATTATTATCTCTATAAACTGGGGAATATATGGTTTACTTTATGGTCATTTATTCTTAACGCTAACAGGCTTATTAATTAACACACACTATGCGGGAAAGCATATTAATTATAGTACTTTTAATCAACTAAGAGATATTTCTCCTGCTTTTTTTATCTCTTTGCTAACATCAGTGATAATTTTTTTAGAAGACAGGTTGTTAGTTTCATACAATTATTCTGATATTATTCGTTTACTGACAGGAGGAATAATGGGAATTATTTTATTTCTTATATTGTCGTATTTATTTAAACTTAGTTCTCTATATGAAATTAAATCTATTCTCGTCATTGCTATTAATAAAAAAAGACTTAAAAGATGATAGAAAAACAAGCTTCTAAAATAACTGTAACTAAAACTTTTTTTCCTCCTATTGAAGAGTATCAGGAGCAAATAAAACGCATTTGGATTAATCAATGGCTTACTAATAGAGGTGATTTAGTGAAAGAACTAGAAGATAAGATTTTGACATATTCTACTGGAGTAAATATTATTGCTATGACAAATGGTACTCTACCTATTCAAATAGCAGTAAAAGTTTTTGGTAATGGAGGAGAAATAATTACTACACCTTTTAGTTATGTAGCAACCACATCATCCATTGTATGGGAAAATTGTACCCCTGTATTTGTAGATATACACCCCGAATATTTAACCATTGATGAAACCAAAATAGAAGCTGCCATAACACCAAAAACTACTGCGATCTTAGCCACTCATGTGTATGGAAACCCTTGCCATGTAGACGCTATAGAAAAAATAGCTACTAAGCACCACTTAAAAGTAATTTACGATGCTGCTCACTGCTTTGGTGTAAAATACAAGAATAATAGTATTTTTGATTATGGAGATGTAAGTACCTGTAGTTTTCATGCAACTAAAATATTTCACTGTGGAGAAGGAGGAGCTATTTTTTGTAAGGATAATGAATTATTCAACAAGTTATTTTATCATCATAATTTTGGTCATAATGGTCCTTTGAGTTTTCATGGTATAGGAATTAATGCAAAAATGAGTGAATTGCAGGCTGCGATGGGATTGGCGGTATTACCTCATATCGAATTTATTATTAGTGAACGAAAAAAAGTAGTCGATTATTATAACCACAATCTTAATTTCAATAAACTATCAAAACTAAAAATTAGGAAAGGTACAGATTGGAACTTCAGTTATTATCCTTTGATTTTTAATAATGAAGAAAAATTGTTGAAGGTTGAAAAAGTCTTAAATGATTCTAACATAGAACCTCGTAGGTATTTTTATCCATCATTAAATAATTTACCCTATGTACAATATCAAGATATGCCTGTTGCAGAAAAAATTTCTAAAACAGTACTTTGTTTACCTTTGTATGTTGGTCTTGACGAAAATCAATTATCAAAAATTACCAATGCTATAAACGAAACTTTATGACCTTAGCCATAATGCAGCCCTATTTTTTTCCATATTTAGGGTATTTTGCACTAATAAAACATTCAGATCAATTTATTTTATTTGATACACCTCAATTTATTCGTCATGGTTGGATTGAAAGAAATCAAGTTTTAAAACCAGATGGAGAAACATTATATGTAAAAGTTCCTTTAAGGAAACACCCAAGATCAACAGCAATTAAAGATATTCTTATAAATAATTCTGAAGATTGGCGTTCAAAGATTATAGCTCAATTAGCCCCTTACAAAAAAAAAGCACCTTACTTTAAGCAAGTAACAAATTTATTAGATGGTATTTTTAAGATAAAAACTGAAAGCATTGTTGTATTGAACTTTGAGTCTTTAAAAGTAATAAGCAATTATTTAAATTTAAAAACACCAATTACTATATGGTCAGAGATGGGAGTTGAGATTGACGAAGTAAATTCACCAGATGAATGGGCTTTAAATATTTGTAAAGCCTTAAAAGCTGATAGTTATATTAACCCAATTGGAGGAATGTCTTTTTTTGATACTGAAAAATATTTGAATTCTAGAATTAATATTTCTTTTTTAAATCATAAACCAACTGAATACCCTCAAATTTCAACCAATTTTGTTCCCTTTTTATCTATTATAGATGTTATGATGTTTAACTCTCCAGAAAAGATTAATGAATACCTTGATAATTATGAACTATTATGAACTCAATAGGAGGATATTTTGAACTTGAAATTAATGATATAGGAAGCTTGTTTCATGATAAAGCATTAGCATTAAACTCGGGAAGAAATTGTTTAGAATACATTTTAGAAAACAGTAACTATAATCATATATACATTCCATATTTTACTTGTGATGTTATACTTGAACCAATTATTAAACTAGGTATTACTTATACATTTTACTCTATTAATAAGTCTTTTTTACCTTTAATTGAAACAATAAAGAATAATGAGGCACTTCTTTATACAAACTACTTTGGATTAATGTCTAGCAATATTGATTTGCTTTCAGAAAAGTATAAAAACATAATAGTTGATAACTCTCAAGCTTTTTATGATAGACGTAAAAATGACATACCAACTTTTTATAGTCCTAGAAAATTTTTTGGTGTATCAGATGGAGGCTTTGTTTATCATAACAAAACCAATAAAAAAGATTATGATGTTGACATATCGCTAGATAGATTTAATCATTTATTAAAAAGTGTTGATATAAGTAAGGAAGGAAGTTATGTAGATTTTAAAAAAAATGACAATGACTTAGTTAATCAGCCAATTAAGAAGATGTCAAAACTAACTCAAAAAATATTGAGAGGGGTTGATTATAATAAGAATAGATTAATTAGACTTCAAAACTTTAAAATATTACATCATACTTTAAAAGAATCAAATCAATTAACATATATAATTGATTTGGATCTAATAGAATGCCCTATGGTTTATCCATATCTACCTCCAAAAAAAATTGAATTAAGGAATGAGTTAATAAAATATAAAATTTATACTGCTCAATACTGGCCAAATGTAATGGAATGGGTAGGAAAAGACTCTTTTGAGTATATCTTAACTGATAATGTTGTTTATTTACCTATAGATCAGCGCTACAGCGAGAAGGAAATGAAATATATGTTAAACTGTATTAATAAATAGATTGATATATTTGTCCTATGAAACAAAATTTTTCATCAATCACTGATTTATTAGATGAATTAAAAAGACTTCTAATTATAAATAATATAGAAGATTCTTTAAAAATTACTGAGCAAAAATTTCCGTTTGGATTTATAATAGGTAACCCACGTAGTGGTACTACTTTTTTTACAGAGTACTTAGCAAATTCAGGGTGTTTTTCATACCCAACAAACACTTTAGCAAGATTTTCTTATGCACCTTATATTGGAGCTTTAGTTCAACAATTATTGTTTAATAAAGATTTTGATCCATTAAATGAATTAAATTATACAGATTCTTCTATTTTGTACAAATCAAATCTTGGGAAAACATCAGGTTTTCTAGCTCCAAATGAATTTCAGCATTTCTTCAGAAATTATATTTCGAACTATTTTCCTGAGTATATTAACCAAGAAGAATTTAAAAAGATTGATTTTAAAGAAATGAAAAGGAATCTATGTTTGATTGAAAATGTTTTTCAGCAGCCATTTATTACAAAAGCAATAATGATTCAATATAACTTGGTTGATTTTTATAAAGAAATACCTAATAGTATTTTCTTTTATTTAAAGCGTGATCCTTTCTATGTCATGCAATCTATTTATATGGCAAGAGAAAAATATTATGGTGATTTAAGTAAGTGGTGGTCAGTAAAACCAAAAGAGCATGAATCATTAAAAAACATGGATGTTTATCATCAAATTGCTGGTCAAGTATTTTATACTGATTTATCTATCCAACAAAGCCTAGAACAAATCCCTGAAGATAATAAGTTATTAATTGATTATGAGGATTTTTGTGTGAATCCACAAAAATATTTTCAAAAAATAAAAGAACTTTATAAAGAAAAAAATATTGAATTTAATTCCGATAAAAAAGGTGTAGAAAACTTATTTCAGAATAGCAATGTATTGAAGATTAAAAAATCAGAATTTAGTCGACTTAAAGATGCATATATTGATTTAAAAGAAAGCTTATGAAAAAAACGATGATAATTGGACTTGGTCCTGAATATAATTACCCTAACAAGGTTGAATTATGGCGAGCTGAAAACACGAGATATGCCAGTAATCATGGAGCTTCATTAATTTCTAGAGCATTACTTAAACAATTTAATGGAGAGCATGTTGAAACTAGTGAATTTAACAAAATAGATGAGCTTAACGAGAAATTCGACCAATGTATTATAGCATTCGCTACTCATATTACTAGCTGGAGAGATGTGTCTGTGTATACTAATTTTATAGAAAAACTTAAAATACCAGTTTATGCTTTTTCATTAGGAGTACAAGATTATTCAGGATCTGCTACAAGTATTATTAAAATTCATCCTTCACTTAAAAGGTTATTAGAAATAGTTTCTGATCGTTCTAAATTGTTAGGGACAAGAGGTCATTATACCGCAAGTATATTGTATAAAAATGGGTTTAAAAACGTTGTTCCTATTGGTTGTCCAACTATGTATTGGAATTTAAATAGGGATTTAAAAATTAATAAATCAAAAACATTCAATAATCCAGCAGTTGTTTATCATAGAACTATTGCAGGAAATGAAGGGTTTCATTTATTAAATTCCGTACCTCTAGTAGGGCAAGATTTTTTGGATGAAGTTGTATTTACTTCTAATCTTCAAAATGATGGGAGTCTTCTTCAAAATGAAACAAAAGCTTATAAAAAACAAGGGAATTATAATGAAATAATGAATCTTATTAAAAATAATGGTGTTTTTCATTATACATTCCAAGAATGGTTTGATTATCTTAAAACAAGAGATTTTGTAGTAGGCCCTAGACTTCATGGCTGTATTGGATCATTAATACAAGGTGTTCCAGCAGTTATGTTCGCAAGAGATCTGAGAGTTCAGGAAATAGCTCAGTTTTTTAATATCCCATATTTAAAGTACGAAGAATTGCAATTGAAATCCTCAATTCAACAAATTTACGATGAGGCAGATTTTGATGCTTTTAATAAAACTTATTCGTTAAGATATGATAATTATGTCAATTTTTTAAATGAAAATAAATTGGAACATAATTTAGAAAATTCTACACTTAACGAATCTTATGTTTATTCAGTCGAAGATTTAAGAACGGTAAATTTTATTTTGAATAGCGATGTTCAAGAACTAAAAATTAAACTTGATAAATTTGAAAGAGGATTGAGAACAGCAAATATTTTGTACGAATTTTTTGAAAAATTGCCTTTTGCAAAGAAGATAGGGAAATCTACAGAAAATTCTAAATAAATGACAATAGTTAAGGAACAACAAACTGATAATATTCCATTAGTAAGTATTTGTTGTGTTACTTATAATCATGAGAAATATATAAGACAAACTCTTGAGGGATTTGTTATACAACAAACAACCTTCCCATTTGAAATTATTATTTATGATGACGCATCAACCGATTCCACTCAGGATATTATAAGAGAGTTTGTCGAAAAACATTCTCATTTGTTTAAACCAATCTATCAGAAAGAAAATCAGTTCTCAAAAGTAAAATCAGGAATGAATCCAAGATTTACTTTTCCACACTCTAGAGGAAAGTATATTGCATTATGTGAAGGAGATGATTATTGGATAGATTCACTAAAACTACAAAAACAGGTCAATTTTTTAGAAGCAAACCCAGAATATAATATTTGTTTTCATAACGCTGTAATTTCTATAGAAAATATTATTCAAGATGAAAGGATTTATAAACCAAATAGAAAGAAAGATATAACAATTCTTGATTTATTGAGAGGAGACTATACCAAAACATGTTGTAGTGTTTTCAGGTATAACCATGGAATGTTTGAAGGTCGTTTTGAGTTACTTCAAGACACTGTAATGTTTATGATTTGCTTAGAAAATGATGCCAAAGCTTATTATCTCGATGAAGTGATGGCCGTGTACCGTATTCATGAAGGAGGGGTATGGGGTTTAAAATCAAAACTTAACAAACTGATGTCGAGTGTTAAAATATATGAACATCTTTTAACCACTTACACACAACAAAATTACAACAAGATAATTAACAACAAACTAAAAAAACTATCTGTAGAAATCAGTTTTATTTATCTAAAAGACAAAGATCTTAAAGCGTTTTTTAACTGGCAAAAAATATCCTTTCGTTATTATTCTTCCAGTTCCTACAAAATTTATTTCAAATTATTCCGAAAGTATTTCTTTAACAAAAATCTTTACAAAAATAAAATATAGCCATTAGTATCTGCTATAAATACCTAAAGGTAAATTAGGTATCCTTACCTAATTTTTACTAAATGGGTAAAAAAAGAAGAAAGAATCCAACCTTTTTCAATAGATTTGCGTTATATAGTTATACAAAAAAATATTCTTATGAAAAATATACTTACATTTTCTCTGATTCTTGCATCAACATTGCTTTTTGCTCAAACAGGTCCTGCTGGTGTGGGAAATTCTTCTTCCAATGTAATTTGGTTAGATGGTAATATTCTTAACTATTCTACCATTCCCTCTATTTCTTCATGGCCCGATCAATCTGGTAACGGAAATGATTTTTCACAAGGCACCTCATCTAGACAACCAAGTAGAGTTACATATAGTGGTTTTTTTGGTGTTCGATTTGATGGAGGCGACTGGATTAACAATGCAGGAATAGCTGCATTAAATGCCAATACCCATTCACAGTTTATTGTTTACAACGGTTCTAAAGCAAATCATACTGGGATGTTGTTTGAAAGTTCTTTTACACAAAGTAATCAGTTTTTCAGAACCTTTCGTACAAATACAGGTGATATTAAATCTTGGGTATTAAATAATGTTGGTGGTATTGTTTCTAATTCTACAACCAATTCATCAGCTTTTCAAATTGTATCGTCCATTTGGAATGGTAGTGGTCAAACATTTAACAGTTATAAAAATGGAACTTCAATTGGTTCACAAGTTGGAGCAAACGGTAACCCAACAGGTAATTATAAAAACAGCATCGGAGCTTCTGCAAATGGTAGCTATAGATTCGATGGAGATATGGGTGAAGTAATCGTTTACAACACTGTATTAAACTCTGCTCAACATAACATTGTAAACAATTATTTATCGTCTAAATTTAATATAACATTAGGTACCGACTTATACACTTATGACGTTACTCATAAATACGAAGTTTTTGGAATTGGACAAGAGGTTGATGGAAACAACTTAACCGCACAAGGGAAAGGAGTTGTTCAATTATCAACTGGCTCATTGGGTAATGGAGATTACGTTTTATCTGGACACGACAACACCAATTTATCATTAACTACCAATGATGTTCCAGTTGCTTTAACTGGTGGTTCAAGGTTAAGCAGAACATGGCGAGCTGATATTACAGGTACTCCAGGTGCAATTGATGTTTCTTTTAATGTTTCGTCATTACCATTGCCTTCAGGAAGTTACTATCTTTTAGTAGAATCGGCCAACGGTATTTTTAATGATGGTGGTGTAACCCAATATGGACCGTTTGCTGATATAGCTGGAACAGTAACCTTTAGTGGTGTAACATTAACTGATGGTGATTATTATACATTAGCTAGTGGTACCGCAAGCACAATTCTATCTGTGAAAACAGGCTATTGGGATGTTGCATCTACCTGGGATTGTAATTGTGTACCAACTTCATCTAATGACGTAACTGTTGTTGCTGGGCATACTGTAACGGCTAGAACTGCTGTAGGTGTTAAAAACATCACCATTGCTGGAAACTTAAACACAACTTTAACACCAACCTTTGATGTGTTTGGAGACTATACCGTAAATGGATCAGGAACAGTTTCTCATAAAACCATTACGTTTAAAGGAACTTCCACGCAAAAAATAACCAATAATACCGCTACAACAATCCCATTTAATGTATTGATAATCAACAACACAACAAATGTTGAGTTGTATACCGGTAAATTTTCAGTTTCAAACTACATTTCAGTTACTGCTGGTCAATTAAAAAACATTAGTGGAACTTTTACCATATTATCTGATGCTTCAAAAACAGCTGTAATTTTTAACAGTGCTAATGGTTTTTCTGGTGAGTTTGTGGTACAACGATATATTTCTCAACGAAACGAAGGATGGGGTAACATTTCATCACCAGTAACCAATAATCATTTACGTGATTGGGATTCTAACCCAACTGCAACAGCTCGAGAGCTTTACATGTGTGGTGTTAATGGGTTTTCAGGAAATTGTGGAGGATGGAAATCCGTATCATACTACGATGCTTCAATACAAACCTATGTTGATATAACTGATACATCGTATGTTCTTTCGCCAGGAAAAGCAATTGAATTATGGTTGGCTGATGATACTGCAACCTTTTTCAATACTACAATAGACTCTAGGGGAACACCAAACTTTGGTAATGTAAATGTAGCTGTTTTGAACGGAGATAATTTAGTTGGAAACCCCTACCAAGCATGGGTAAAATGGACCAGTTTAACTAAACCAACTTTAAGCAATTCATATTCCATTTGGAATACTAATAATGGGAGTTTTGATACAAAAACGTCAGGTTCAATACCTCCTCATCAAGGATTTTGGGTAGAGAGTACAGGTGCTGGCACACTAACTTTTACAGAGGCATCAAAATCTTCTTCTGCTTCGAGTACATTTTGGAAAACAAATAACGACGAAGATACTGAACCATTTATATTTACTGAATGTAAGTTAAAGGTGAGAAGTAATAATTACCCTTACGCTCATGAACTAAAGTTACGTTTGAACGATTTAGCTAAAATAGAAACTGACGAATTTGATGCAAATTTTAAAATGAGTTTAATACACGAAGCACCAAGTATTACCGCTACAAGCTTAAACTCAAAAAGACCATTAGCAATAAATTCATTTAATGCTGAAAATGATGTAGTTATTCCAATAACTGTAAAAGTTGGTATTGAAGGTTCTCATATTATTGAAGCTATTGATTTTGAAAAATTTTCTGAAGTATACACAGAGGTGATATTAGTTGACACAAAAACATCAACAAACTACAACTTAAAAAATACCAAACAAATTGAAGTTAAATTGAATACCGACGAGGAAGATAATCGTTTTGAATTACGATTATCTAAAACCAACTCAATGATTACTAATGGTTTCTCAGGAATTAATATTTACAAATCAGCTGAATTTACAGTTATTGAATTTGATGAATTGTCATCTACTTACGATGTTTCAATTGTTAATTTGTTAGGTCAAAAAGTAGTCAATGATTATTTAAACAACAACACTAATAAATTGTTAATTCCAAATAGTAGCTTACCAGCTGGAATAAATATTATAACAGTTAGAGATTACAACAATGTTTCAGTAAAAAAAATAAATTATTAACCAACCATTTGGTACTTTAGAACGTATTTAATTGTGTAATAAAAAAATTATATTAAATTTGCCCACGTTCAAAAATTTATGAAAAACCTGAAACAGTATATATTTACTTTATTATTTTTAATAGCAATAAGTTTTGTTAACAATGCATTTGCTGCTGGACCTCCTGGTGCCCCAACTCGAGGTGGTGGTGGTCCACCATGTTGGCCACCGCCATGTGTGCCAATAGATGGAGGGATTTCTTTCCTTCTTTTTGCAGGAGCATTATACGGAAGTAAAAAAGTATACGATATATCTAAAAAGGCTGAATAATTTCAGCCTTTTTTTTATTTCCCTACCGTCATTACGAAGAAGGTACGACTGAAGTAATCTGCCTAATCGAAGGACAGATTACTTCGGTGCCAACTCACAATGCAAACCCAATACCTCGCAATGACGTTCAATTAAAAATGTCATAAATTCGCAATAAAAATTAAATAAATGGAAAGAGGTGGATTTACCTACATCACAACCAATAAAAACAATACTGTTTTATATATTGGTGTTATTAGTGATTTAAAAATTAGAGTTCACCAACACAAAACCAAACATTTTGCAACCAGCTTTACTGCAAAATACAACATTGACAAACTAGTGTATTTTGAATTTTTTAGTAGAATTGAAGAAGCAATTGCTCGAGAAAAACAATTAAAAGCAGGTTCAAGAAAAAAGAAACTGGATTTAATTAATTCAAAAAATCCTGAATGGAAAGATTTATTTGATGAATTGTAAAACAATCGTTATTGCTTCTCCTTACCGTCATTACGAAGGAGGTACGACTGAAGTAATCTACCTAATCAATGGACAGATTACTTCGGTGCCAACTCACAATGCAAACCCAATACCTCGCAATGACGTGTGAAGAAATTAGTTCGCAATAATAGTACAGATGAAAAGCTACAACCTTTACAACTATTTAGCTTGTAAAACCGTTCTAATATTGTTTACTTTGTTGCTGTAAAAAAAATCAAAAATGACCAATACGCAATACCAACAATGCTCTAAAACCGTAATGGACAACATTGCTGACCCCTACATTACTTTTGATAAAGATGGTATCTGCAACTATTATCACGAGTATTACATCAAAGAAAAAAAACATGTAAAAAAGGGTCAGGAAGGCATCGATTTTTACAATAAAAAAATTGATGAAATAAAAAAATCTGGAAAAAACAATAAATACGACTGCATTTTAGGTTTAAGTGGAGGTGTTGATAGTTCTTACTTGGCTTATTTAGCTAAAAAAGATGGACTAAATCCATTAGTTGTACATTTTGATAATGGCTGGAACTCTGAACTGGCTGTAAAAAATATAGAGAGTATTGTTTCTAACCTTGGGTTTGATTTATACACTTATGTAATTAATTGGGAAGAATTTAAGGACATCCAATTGGCTTATATTAAAGCCTCTGTTATTGATATTGAAGCCATAACAGATCATGCTATTATTGCAACACTTTATAAACTTGCCGCAAAACACAAAATAAAATACTTTTTAAGCGGTTTTAATATAGTAACAGAGGGTATTTTACCAAAAGCATGGGTGTTTAATAAACAAGATGCTGAAAACATCAAATCAATTCATAAAACATACGGTACTATACCGTTAAAAACATTTCCCTTTTTAGATGCATTTAAAAAGCGATATTATTCAGTTGCTCTAAACATAGAATCTGTTCCGTTATTAAATTACATTAGTTATAATAAAGCAGATGTAAAACAGATTTTAATCAACGAATTGAATTGGAAAGATTATGGAGGAAAACATTATGAATCTGTTTTTACTCGCTTCTATCAAGGCTTCATACTTCCAGAAAAATTTAAAGTAGATAAACGTAAAGCTCACTTATCTACACTTATCTGTTCTGGTCAAATATCAAAGGAAAAAGCCGTTCAAGAACTAAAAGAACCTATTTGTGATGCAGAACAATTAAGTATTGACAAAGATTATGTTTTAAAGAAATTAGGCTTTAACGACCAAGAATTTGACGCTATTATGAAAATGCCTACAAGGTCGCATCTTGAATTTAAAACTGAATCAAAATCATACTTTGATAAATATCCTATTATTAAACCTCTAAAAGGATTATACAATCTAATAAAATCAAAAAGATAAGAGCATTTGAGCGGTTTATTTAACAACAAAACAATCGTTATTCTATCTCCAGAAGATTGGGGTAAAAATCTATTATCTAAACACCTATACGCACTTGAATTAAGTAAAAACAATACCGTTTATTTTATACACACGTCAGCACATAACTCACAAAAAGATAGCGTTGAAGTTAAAAAAATAGATGTCAATTTATTTATAGTTCACCTTAAATCAATTCCAAGAGGGATTTCAAAACTACCCTCTTTTTTGATTGACCTTCAGACAACTTATTTGATTAAAAAAATAAAAAAAAAATTAGCCCTTACCAAAATCGACGTTGTTTGGAGTTTTGACCAATCTAAATTCCAAAACCTCCAACAATTTAATGCTACTTCTACTATTTTCCATCCAGTAGATTATATTAAAAAAGCGCAAAAATTTACCAGTAAAATAGCGAACAGTGCCGATGTAGTGCTTTCTGTATCTAATGATATTCTAAATTCCATCTCAACCACTACTCCAAAATATTTTGTAAATCATGGTTTAGACACTCTATTCTTAACACCAGCTAAACTAGAGAATCGACCACCATACATATCCAACACATGTATAAATGTAGGTTATGTAGGTAATTTACAAATGAAATTACTCGATTGGGATAATCTAATTAAAACGGTTAAAGAAAATAATCATTTAAATTTTATTTTTATAGGACCAGATAAACCTTCAAATATTGGTGGTAATGTAGCTTTTAAAGAATTAGATGTTTTAAAAACCTTACCTAACACACATTTTACAGGCGAATTATCTAAAGAACAACTAACAAGTGTTTTTCCTTTTATTGATATCTTTTGGCTGTGTTATAATCAGAATAAATTTCCCATCGAAGTTTCCAACAGTCACAAAATATTGGAATATTTAAGCTCAGGAAAAGTTGTGGTTTCCAATTTCATATCATCTTACAAGAATATCCCAGTATTAGAAATGGTTAATGATAACTGTGATATTTCTGCTAAAATTCAATCTGTTGCTGCTAATATCTCTACGTTAAATGCTAACCAATTGAAGAATGAAAGGATTAACTTTGCATCAGACAATTCTTACCAAAAACAGATTCAACGTATTGAACAGATTTTAACTTCGAATAAATGAAAATTCTTTACATACCAGCCGAAAATGTAAAAGCAAAAGTTTCTCGTTCATATTTTATGGCCAAAGGTTTAAGCAGTTCTTGTGAACTATATAAAATATATTGGTACGACAACAGAAATAGGTTTTGGGAAGGCAAACAACCATCAAGCATTTATACGGCTAAATGTTTTTTAAAATCACTTTTTTCCAGAATTAAAGTTGAAAAATCAGATGATTTTGGTTACAATGTTTACGCATCAGTTTTTTTAAATGCTTTTATTGGTAAACTTATTGGTAGGTATATCGCTATTAAGCTAATGAGAAAATATAACTTAAAAACACTAAATAAAATAGTAAAACAAATAAATCCTGACATTATATACCATGCCGATGGTTTTTATTTTTTTCCAGCACTTAATTCTTCCATCCCTGAGTTTTCTGATCTGCAAGATGACATTAATTGGAAGAATATTCCTGCAAGTTATTTAAAAGATGAACAGGATTATTATCATAATCAATTTAAAGTTACAACTATAAATTTTATAGTTTCAGAAAGTGCAGCAAAAAGCTTTAATAGGTTTGTTGAGGCAAAATTTATTCCTTTTGATAATGGTGCCGATTTTAAAACCATAAGAAGTTTTTCATCAAACGAACTATTAGAAATAAAAAACCGATTTAATATTCCTTCTGATAAAACGCTAATAAGTTATATTGGAGGAGCTCATAAATTTGATGTGTTATTTACAGAAAAGCTTGTTCAAGCATGTAAAAAAGAACTTCCTGATATTCATTTTTTATTAGTTGGAAATATACCCGCTATCAGTTCTAATAATGTAACCAATCTCGGATTTCTTTCTGAGAAGGATGCTAATAAAATGTATAGAATTTCCGACATTGGAATCACATTAAAAAACACAAAAAATGATAATTTCCTTTACAACTCAGTTCCATTAAAATTTATTCAGTACGCAGCAGCCCAGAAACCTATAGTTACCTTTCCAATTAAATGGTCAGAAGAAAACAATTTTAAAAATATTTTTCATGTTGAGGATGAAAACATTAGCGATTGGATAAAGATGATATCTCATGTTGCTAATAATTTTGAATGGAATGATTCTCTTGAAAAAATTTGGGGAATATACGATTGGCAAGTAGTTGCTAATACAATTTTAGAGAAAATGGAAAAACAGATTAATACCCCTTTAAATAAATAACATTACCTATAAATTTTTCGGGAATTGCTGAAACAGCCAAAATCTTGCCCCACTTATTTAGCAAATGTGGCTTATATCCATATTGCATAGGAAAATCAAATAATTCCTTGGCTGAATAACCCAAACGTTTGCAATGCCCATAATCTACTTCTAACTGAATAATCCCTTTTGTTGTTTTCTCTAAAATATCAACAGCTCCTTTTAAACAATTTATTTCACCCCCTTCAATGTCTATTTTTAATAAATCGATATTAGTAATGTTATTTTGAACACAATAATTATCTAAGGTTTCTAAAAGAATGGTTTCATGCTTACTCCCTACATTCTCGGCTAATGTAGCAGCTCCCATGTTTTTTTCATCAAAAAAAAGCTTTAATTCTCCTTTTTTATCTGACAATCCTACTTTATTCACATGAATATTTTTAAAGCCATTGAGTTCAATATTTTTAGTTAATCTGAGATGATTAGTCGAATTAGGTTCAAACGAATGTATTTCACTATCAGGATATGCATGCTTTAATGCCAAAGTATAATTTCCAATATTCGCACCTATATCAATAATCTTTTTAATTTGATTATTTGGAAATGAAGACAAGTATCTGACGTATGGTTTTTCATAAATATCAAACATATAAATTTGCTTCATTACATACTCACTTAAATTAATATGAAATTTTAGTCCTGTACTATTAGTGAAAACAAAATCTTGAGTATTATTAGGTATCTTTATGAAAGTAGACAATCTTTTCTTTCCCATCTCTAAAGGAAAGTTTCTTAAATAATATAGAAGTAATTTTTTCATTATCATTATGCTTAAAAGCAATATTAAAGATTTTTTATTGTATATCTTTGTCTTAGTTCAAATATGCTAAATCTTGATATATTAACAAAACGCCTGCTAATTATTTCCTTAATTTGGATAGTAATTGATGGTGTGTTTCGAAAATGGGTTTTTCCACAATGGAGTACTCCAATATTCGCTGTTAAATATCTACTGTTTTCCCTAACATATTTATTATTTCTAGCCAAAACCAATTTCCGATTACCTTACCTAAAAAAATCATATCAATTATTTATTGTATTACTTTTTTTATGGTGTTTCTTAAGTTTTGTTAATCCAAGTTATAAAACTAGTTGGTTAGTAAAATTGTTCGGACTTATCAATTATGTATTTTTCATTCCGCTATTATTAATTGTTCCGCACTATTTTAACAGCACCAATTTTTTTGAAAAAACAATTCGTTTTCTTGCCTATTTATCTATACCTATATATATTGTTGGAATTATTCAGTATTTTTTACCTGTCGACCATATTCTAAATTATTTACCCAACGAGGAACAAAAATATAATCGAGTGGCTGAATATACTAGAGCCTTGTCTATATTTAGTTTTGTTAAAATATACAATGTTTATTTACTGTTTACAACAACTCTTTTTTTCAGTTATATCTATTATTTGTATCAAAAAAATCGTTCCGTAGTTTTTTATGTTGTATTATTATTCTTAGGTGTTCTTAATCAGTTTATGAGTGGTTCAAGATTACCATTGGCCCTAATGTTTCTATTTTTTTTATTCATTACAGCTTTTTTATTTGTTAAAGTCCCTATTCTTAGAAAAAATGTAATTGTTTCAATTATTGTTGGGATTATCTTAACCACTATTTTGTATAATGTAAGTGATACTTTTAATACTGCCATTTCAGCTTTTCTTAAACGTGCAGAAATTGTGGAGCAAGTAGCCGAAAAAGGAAGAGAAGGATACGGAGCTAGAGATAGAACATTAAATAGAATTAATCTTTTTAAATATGCCAATGAAGCAGGTTGGTTAGGTTTTGGGATTGGAACTACTTATCAAGGTACTGGAATGGTACTTTCTAATTACCGAACAGATTTACCCTTTGAAGAAGAAGGAGAAAGAATTGTGTTGGAACTAGGAATAATTGGTGGTATACTTTTAATCTTATTAAGATGGAGTATATTTTTGTTTGCGTTACTAACATTTCTAAATACAAAAATAGTGAGTATAGCCTTGCTTAAAATTGCCTTATTATTGGCTATTCTGCCACCTATCTTCTTTCTTAATAATACTACTTTTAATTATTTTGATGGTTTCAGTTATTGGTTTTCTTTTGCTTTAATATTAGCTTTAAACCACATCGAAAAGAGACAACTTAATGAAAACTAATGAAACTGCTTTTTTTACATAGATCTAAAAGTTTTGGCGGATTTAGTTTTGAAGAGCTATTTACTACCATTAAAAAATGTCTTATTGATTTTGAAATAACAGATTTTTATGACAAGGAGTTTCCATCTTTCTGGAAAAACGTTAAAACTGTAAAAAAAATTAATTCAGATATCATACATATAACAGGAGGTGTAGGTTATTACTCTTTATTTCTTCCTACAAATAAAACAGTTTTAACTTTTCACGACACTAACCATTATGAATTTGATTTAAAGGGTATAAAAAAATGGTTATATGGTTGGATTATTTACAAAATACCAGCTATGAATGTTGCTAAAATCACAACAGTATCAAATCATACCAAAAATAATTTAGTTCGTTATCTTAATATACCTGAACAAAAAATCGAAGTTATTCCTAATTGCTATCCTCTTGAGTTTAAACAAAAAATCAAAGAAAAATTAAATTCAACACCAACCATTTTACATATTGGTACTAAACCAAACAAAAATTTAAACAGGTTGATTGAAGCCACTAAAGGATTAAAAGTTGAGCTTGTAGTTATTGGAAAATTAACCGATACCCAATTACTTCTGTTAAAGAATTCCAATATTAATTTTACAAATAAATTTAACTTAACAAGAGAAGAAATTTATACTGAATATATAAACTGTGATATTGTAGCTTTTATTTCTTTACACGAAGGATTTGGTTTGCCTATTATAGAAGCCAACGCAATTGGAAGAGCTGTAATTACATCAAACTTATCGTCAATGCCCGAAGTTGCAAAAAATGCGGCTTTACTTGTTGACCCATACAAAATAGAAGAAATAACAGCTGGTTTAATAAAGCTAATAGACGATGATGGTTATAGAAACGATTTAATAAATAAGGGATATCAAAACGCACAAAATTACACTCCAAATAGTATCGCCAATAAATATAAAAACTTGTATCAATCTTTAGTTAAGCTATGAAATTAGTTGTTTCTCACTATACCGATGAATATAAAAAACAAGTCATGAACCTGATTTGTAGAGAATATAACTATGAGTTAAAAACTTATACTGAATTCTTCCATAAATTTTACGAACATCAATTCCAACATAACGCCATAAAAATTATTGTTATTGATGAAGATGCTCATAATTTAGTGGTTGGTTTTTTTGCATTATTTCATTGGCCCTATCAACTTAATAGCAAAAAATACAATGCATACAAAGGTGTAAATGCTATAGTTATGCCAGAATATAGAGGTTGTGGAATTTTTAAAAAAATTTTAAAATTTGTTGATGAGAACTTAAACACAACCCCTCAAATTGATTTTCTTATTGCGACACCACTTCCTGCCGCATTTATTGGTTTTAAAAAAAACAATTGGAAACATTTACTTGATTTACACTGGTATATTAAACCCAATAGCCTATTTTCGTTTTTATTTCCAATAAATGATTTTAAATTGAAATCTATTTTTAATGAAAAAAAACTAAACAACATAACTTTAATAAAAAACCAAATACACCAAGACGATTCTGAAACCTTTAATGATTGGAGAGCTTATTATTATAAAACTAAAAAATACTACCTTTCTTATAAAGATGGAAATGATATTGTTCAATTTGGAGTAAAAATAAATATTAGAAAAAAAATAATTAGAGAATTAATAATCGGAGAAGTAGCTACCAATAATTATGAAACACAATTCTTGATGAAAGGATTGAACCATTTATGTAAAGAGGTAAAAAAAATTCATGCTATTAGTTTTTTATCTATTGCAGCTAATCCTCATAACGACATTATTATAGAAGCAATTAAGTTGAATAATTTTAACAAAATAAAAAAAGTAATTCATATTGTAGTTAAAGATTTAACCAATAATACTCAACTGCTAAATCAAAAAAAGTGGGTTCTTTATAGAGCCGACTTAGATTCTTGGTAAACGCTTGAAAAATATATTACGAAATACTATATTATCTTCCCTTGGCAGTATAAAATCGATTGCTAATGGAATTCATATTTTAAATAGCCATTATATTGGGAGAAATGATTTACCAAAAGAAGTATTTCATGATTTATTAAACAAACTTTCTAAAAAAGCCGATTTTATTCGAATTGAAGATGCTGTTGATGCAATTCAAAACAAAACCCTCCAAAACCAAAAACTGATTGCTTTTACTTTTGATGATGGGTTTGAAGAATGTTACACTAAAATAGCTCCAGTTCTTACTGATTTTAATACAAACGCTGCTTTTTTTATTAATCCAGGTTTTATTGATGGCAACGAGAATTACATTAAACATTTTACCAAAAATGTTGTTCATATAAATAAACAACCAATGACATGGAAAATGATAAAAGAATTACACCAAAAAGGTTTTACAATTGGTAGCCACACCTATGATCATGTTCGTTTAGTTGGCTTAAACAACATGCAACTGCAAAAACAAATTACTGAATCTAAAAATCGTATAGAGGAGCAAATAGAATCTACTTGCGAATATTTTGCATGGACATATGGTAGAAATACCGATATTGATGAAGAAGCATTAAATCTTGTAACTAAACATCATCAATATATATTTGGAGGAGATAATTACACCAACTATTATTCTTTTGATAATAGAGTTATAAACAGACGACATATTGAAGGTAATTGGCCAATTCATCATGTTAATTATTTTCTTTCTAAACCAAAAACATACTAATGGTGAAGAAGAAAATACTCATATTTATTGATTGGTACAAGCCTGGTTTTAAAGCAGGAGGACCAATTCGCTCTATTAGTAATTTAGTTAGCTATTTGAGTGAATCTGCCCATGTTTATATTGTTACAAGAAATACCGATTATTTAGAGAGTATTCCTTATTCAAACATTAATACAAATTGTTGGAATCAACTTGATAAATCGTCTGTTTTTTACCTCTCCAACAATAATACTAGTTATTCCACTATTAAAAAAATAATAGTAGAAACCAAGCCTAACGTTGTATATTGCAATAGTCTATATTCTCCATATTTCACTTTAATACCTCTTTTTATTGCAAAAAAACTAAAAATTAATTCGGTTTTATCAGTAAGAGGAATGCTATCTAGAGGCTCTTTAGCTGTTAAAGCCAACAAGAAGAAAGTTTTTTTATCAATAATTAAGCTACTGAATTTATTCAAAAACTGTACTTTTCAGGCTACCAGTTTGGAAGAAAAAAAGGATATTGAACGACATTTTGGAACAAAAAGAAAAATTATTGTAGCAAACAATCTACCTGAAAAAAGTTCAACCCCTTATACCGAAAAACCTAAACAAGAAAATCATCTTAAATTAATTTCTATTGCTCGAATTGCACCCGAAAAAAACACCTTATATGCTCTTAGTGTGCTTAAAAATTGTAAAAAAAACATTGAGTTTGATATTTATGGTCCAATATACAAAGACGAATATTGGATGGAATGTCAAAACATAATCAACCAAATGCCAAACAACATCGTTGTAAATTATATGGGAGTTTTACATCATGAAAAAGTGAATGAAACACTTCAACATTACCATGCTTTTTTCCTGCCTTCAACAGGCGAAAATTTTGGACACAGTATCATCGAAGCCATGAAAAATTCGTGTGTTGTTATATTATCGGATAAAACTCCTTGGCGAGAATTAGAAAAAATAGGTGTTGGATTTGATATTCCACTTGACAAACAAGATGTTTTTTCTAAAAAAATTGATTATTTAGCAACTCTTTCAGCAGTTGATTTTAACATTTATACAAAAAAAACTTACGATTATATTATTAACAAGACTGATGTTTCTGAAACGCTTTTACAGTACAAACAACTTTTTCAACTTTAAATTTGAATTCATAACTTAGCCAAAACAAAGATTTTAACATGTATATATTAGGAATTAATGCATATCACGGAGATTCATCAGCCTGTATTTTAAAGGATGGAAATGTTATTGCTGCATCTGAAGAGGAAAGATTTAGAAGAATTAAGCATTGGGCAGGATTTCCATCAGAAGCCATTAAATTTTGTTTAGGAGAAGCTAATATTGACATTACTCAAGTAGATTATATTACTATTTCGCGCGACCCATCAGCCAATTTGCATAAAAAGATTGTACATGCTGCAAAAAACTTGGTTTCAGTAAAAGCTTTAAAAGATAGACTTGCTAACTCAAAAAAAGTAGTAAGCGTTAAAGGAGAACTTTCAAAAATTTTCAATGTTACTGAAGAACAAATTAAAGCTGAAGTAAAAAACATTGAACACCATAGAAGTCACTTAGCTAGTGCCTTTTTTGCCTCTCCTTTTGATGAATCAGCCATACTTTCCATTGATGGTTTTGGAGATTTTACTTCCACCATGATTGCTACTGGAAAAGGAAAAAAAATTGATGTTTTAGATTCTGTTATTTATCCTCACTCTGCTGGAATATTTTATACTTCATTAACTCAATATTTGGGTTTTCCACATTATGGTGATGAGTATAAAGTTATGGGATTAGCTCCTTATGGTGAACCTAAATATGTTGATGAATTAAAGAAAATCATTATTTTTAAAGACAATGGATTGTTTGAGTTAAATACCAAATACTTTACTCATGCCAAAGAAGGTGTGAGTATGAGTTGGGAAAATGGTGACCCTCACATTGAATCTATTTTTTCTAAAGAATTAGAAAATTTATTGGGTCCAGCTCGTAAAAGTGGTGACGAATTGACTCAAAAACACAAAGACATTGCAACTTCAGTTCAGCGAGTTACAGAAGAGTTAATTTTTCATATTTTAAACCATTTACAAAAAAGAACGGGGCTAGAAAACATTTGCATTGCTGGTGGAGTTGCTCAAAACTCTGTTGCCAATGGTAAAATTTTAGAACGTACTACTTTTAAAAATGTGTATATCCCTTCAGCTGGACATGATGCTGGAACAGCATTAGGCTCTGCTTTATGGCTATACAATCATATTTTAGAAAACGACAGATTACTTGCTATTTATAATGCTTACACAGGCTCTAAATCGAGTAATGAGGATATTGAAGCTTGTTTAAAAGCTGAAAAAGTAGAATACACTAGATACAACAATGATGAACTATTGGATTTAGTTTCAGATGCATTGGTTGCTGGTAAGGTAATTGGATGGTTTCAAGGTAGAGCGGAGTTTGGACCGAGAGCTTTAGGTCATCGTTCTATTATTGTTGACCCAAGAAGAACTGATGCTAAAGAATTGCTAAACTCTAAAATAAAACGTAGAGAAAGCTTTAGACCTTTTGCTCCATCAATTTTAGAGGAGTACGTTGCTGAATATTTTGAGAAAACCGACAAAGTTCCTTTTATGGAAAAGGTTTATCCAATTAGAAAAGAAAAACATGCCGAAATACCTGCTGTAACTCACGTTGATGGAACTGGTCGTTTACAAACTGTTGAAAAAGGCGATAGATACTACGATTTGATTGAGAAATTCAGACAAAAAACAGGTACTCCAATTCTATTAAACACTTCGTTTAACGAAAACGAACCCATTGTAAACACACCAAAAGAAGCATTAGCCTGCTACTTAAGAACCGATATGGACATGTTGGTGTTGGAGAATTGTGTGGTTTCAAGAAAGTAGTTGTAAATACAACCTACTAAAGTATGAAAAAACAAATATATCTTCCTGGTCTGAATGGAATTAGAGCTATTGCTGCTGTAATTGTTTTAATATTTCATATTGATATTTTTATTTCTGCTTTTGATTTAAAACCATTAGGATATGGAAATACTGGTATGGCTGGATATGGAGTTGTATTATTTTTTGTTTTAAGTGGTTTTTTAATTACTTATTTGATGATGCATGAAAAAGAAACGTTCAAAAAAATTAATCTTCCCAAGTTTTATATTCGAAGAATATTAAGAATCTGGCCTATTTATTATCTTGTTATTTTTGCTACGTTTATCTTATTTTTTATAAACCCATCACTTATTAATTTTTCTCAAGGTGAGGTTGTAGAAAGCTTTCTTTTATACACATTATTAGCTTCAAATATAGGGTATGGATTAGGAATTGGAACTTTGGCGATCAGACCACTATGGTCTGTTGGAGTAGAAGAGCAATTTTATGCCTTCTGGCCCTTTTTAGTCAACAAATCAAAAAATATTTTAAAAACACTAATTGGAGTAATAATTGTTTACTTAATCTTTAAAGTAGCAAGTAATTTTATTCACCCAAAATTATACACTATTATTAGTATCTCTCGTTTCGATTGTATGGCTTTAGGTGGAATTGGTGCTTACTTATACTTTTCAAAAAGTAAGCTATTACACTATATTTACCTTCCCTTTACTCAAATAGTTTCTTGGTCTGTATTAATTGTTTCTATTATCTATAAACCTTTAGGATTACTACCAATTATTGATAAAGAAATTCATGCTTTATTTTATTTATTTATTATTTTGAATGTAAGCACCAACCCTAAAAGCATTATTAAATTAGAAAATAAACTATTTGATTTTATAGGGAAAATCTCTTATGGCATATATGTTTATCATATGTTTACCTTGGTTATTCTTTCTTATCTTCTAACTGAAGTATTTCATTACCAACCTACCAATTCAACTGTTGATTATATATTGGTTTATAGTTTAATGATTACTTGTACTTTTGGCTTGGCAACTTTATCTTTCAATTACTTCGAACAATTTTTCTTGAAAAGAAAATCCAATTACATGAAAATAGCATCTAAAAGTTCTGCCAATTAAATGAAGCCCAAAGTATCTATCATAACGGTTTGTTACAATAGTGCAAAAACTATTGAAGACACTATACAATCGGTTGTAAACCAAGCTTACGATAACATTGAGTATATTGTTATTGATGGTGTTTCAACCGATAATACCTTAGAAATTATAAACAAATACAAAAACCAAATTACTACCATAATTTGCGAAAAAGATAAGGGAATTTATGATGCCATTAATAAAGGGATTGGTTTAGCTACTGGTGACATTATTGCTAACCTCAACTCCGACGATTTTTACATTGATAATAATGTGATTGCTGATGTGGTAGCCACTTTCGAAAAAGAAAAAACGGATACCCTTTATGGCGATTTGTATTATGTTGATGCTGTTGAAACGAACAAAATTGTACGTTATTGGAAATCGAAAAAATACAAAGATGGATTGTTTTTAAAAGGTTGGATGCCACCTCACCCCACATTTTTTGTAAAAAAGGAGGTTTATCAAAAACATGGATTGTTCGATTTACAATTTAAATCGGCTGCCGATTACGAAATTATGCTGCGCTTTATACACCGTTTCAAAACCAGTATTGCTTATTTACCTCGTGTAGTAGTTAAAATGAGGGTTGGAGGTGTTAGCAACGCTAGTTTAAGCAACCGTATTAAAGCCAACAAAGAAGACCGAAGAGCTTGGGAAGTAAACGGATTAAAACCAACTGCTTTTACGCTTATTTTTAAGCCTTTATCAAAAATATTACAGTTTGTTAAGAAGTAACCGCTTTCCTTACGAAGCCCGATTGGAGGTAAGAAACCCAGAAAAATCGGTATTATCCTTTTTGTCATGTTGAGCTTGTCGAAACATCTTCTTTTTAAGTTATAAGATTCATCACTTTGTTTTATTTTGAAACTGAAGTTTCAATAAAACATCGTTCAGAATGACAAATAAATTAAGACTAAAACTCCTTATTCTTCATTTCATCAAAAACCAGTTGAATACCTTCTTTTAAGGAAATTTTACTTTTCCAACCTACTTTTGCTAGTTTAGATACATCCATTAACTTACGAGGTGTGCCATTTGGTTTCGAAGCATCAAACTTGTATTCGCCTTTAAACCCTGTAACTTCTTTCATTAAATTGGCTAATTCCAACACCGTAACATCTGTTCCTGTTCCAATATTAAAAATTTCTTCACCTTCGTAATTCTGCATCAAAAAATAACAAGCGTCTGCCATATCATCAACATGCAAAAATTCACGCATTGGCGAACCATCTCCCCAAATTTCAATGGTACTTTGGTTGTTGCGTTGAGCTAAAATAAATTTACGGATAAAAGATGCAAACAAATGCGAACTTTCTGGGTCGTAATTATCGTTTGGTCCATATAAATTGGTTGGCATTACCGAAATAAAATTATCGCCATATTGTCTTCTGTACGATTCACACAACTTAATACCAGCAATTTTTGCAATAGCATAAGGCTCGTTGGTTTGTTCTAAAACACCCGTTAATAAATACTCTTCTTTTATAGGTTGTGGAGCCATTTTAGGATAAATACACGACGAACCTAAAAACAACATTTTTTTTACTTTATTTACATGTGCTGCATGAACAACATTCAATTCAATCATCAAGTTATCATAAATAAACTCTGCACGATAAATGTTATTGGCTAAAATACCCCCAACTTTTGCAGCACTCATAAACACATAATCAGGTTTTTCGGTAGCAAAAAAATCGTTTACCGCTTGTTGATTACGTAAATCTAATTCTTTAGAAGTTCTAGTAATAATATTGGTATAACCTTCCTTTTTAAGCTTACGCTCAATAGCAGAACCAACCATACCTCTATGTCCGGCAATGTATATTTTGTCTGTTTTATTCATGTTGATTTAAAATATCGTGTCCGCCAGCTTTAAGGTATTGATCGCGTTTAAACAAGGCTAAATCTGCCTGAACCATGTCTTTACACAAACTTTCTAAATCATGTGTATGTTTCCAACCCAATTCACGTTGTGCTTTAGACGGGTCTCCAATTAATAAATCTACTTCAGTTGGTCTAAAATATTTTGGGTCGATTGCAACAATTACGTCACCTGTAGTTTTATTCTTTCCTTGTTCGTTTACTCCTTCTCCACTCCACTCAACTTCAATGCCCACTTCTTTAAACGACATGTTGATAAAATCTCTAACTGTTGTTGTAACTCCTGTTGCTAACACATAATCATCGGCTACATCTTGCTGCAACATTCTCCACATTCCTTCCACGTAATCTTTTGCATGACCCCAATCACGTTTAGCATCAATATTACCAAGATATATCGTTTTTTGTAAGCCTAATTTAATTTTAGCAACACCTCGGGTTATTTTTCGAGTAACAAAAGTTTCTCCTCTAAGCGGACTTTCGTGATTAAACAAAATACCGTTACAAGCATACATTCCATAAGCTTCACGGTAATTTTTAACTATCCAAAAAGCATACAACTTAGCCACAGCGTAAGGGCTACGAGGATAAAAAGGAGTTGTCTCCGATTGTGGGACTTCCATTACTTTACCGTACAATTCAGATGTTGATGCTTGATAAAAGCGAGTCTTTTTTTCTAATCCTAAAATTCGAATAGCTTCTAACAAACGTAAAGCTCCAGTTCCATCAGCATTTGCAGTATATTCAGGTGTTTCAAACGACACTTGAACATGCGACATCGCCGCTAAATTGTAAATTTCATCTGGTTGAACTTGTTGAACAATTCTAATCAAATTGGTAGAATCGGTCATATCTCCATAATGCAACTTGAATTTTACATTTTTTTCGTGCAAATCTTGATACAAATGGTCAATTCTGTCTGTATTAAACAACGAACTTCTTCTTTTTATTCCATGAACTTCATATCCTTTGTCTAATAAAAGCTCAGCTAAATAAGCTCCATCCTGTCCCGTTACACCTGTAATTAATGCTATTTTACTCATCTGTTTTAGTTTGTTACAATAATACGAAGAAATATTAAAAAGCGTTTATATAAAAAGTTAGCTGTAAACCTTTTTTAGTTGTTCAAAAACATCGGCAACTGCTGGACAAATTTCAGTGTTTTTTACTGAAATATCTAATATTTGATAAAAACGTTTTCGGTTGGTATGAGGATATTCGCGACAAGCAGTTGGTCGACTTTCATAAATGGTGCAATAATTTTCATAATCTAAAAACGGACAAGGAGCAACATTTAACACATAATCTCCTACTTCATCTTTATGTAAATATTTTTCTATTACCTGCGATGGGCGAACTTTTAAGTGTTTGGCAATTCTATCAATATCTCGTTCATAAAATGTGGGACTGGTAGTTTTACAACAATTGGCACAATCTAAGCAGTCAATTTTTTTAAAAGCCAAATCGTGTGCCCGATGAGTAGTGTCATCCAAGCTTTTTGGTTTCGATTTTTTTAACTTGTTAGCTACTTTTAAAATATCCGTTTTATTTTTTTCGGCAAATTCAAGTTTTTGCTTTAGTTCGTTATTCATCTTACTAGTTGCTTGTTAATGGTTATTTCTGACTCCCATCTTCTGTCTTCCCACTTCCAACTCCTAATCATTTCTCTTTTACCTGGAGGACCCGCCAAGGTTTCTAATTTAAAACCCAACTCTTTAATGGTACGTTTAACTACACCTTTAGCACAATAGGTAACTAATACTCCTCCTTGTTTTAGTGATTTATACATTTGTTCAAAAATAGATTTCGACCACATTTCTGGTTGAATATCTGGTGCGAAAGCATCAAAAAAAATGACATCAAACTTCTCTTTTTCATGAATATTTTTCAACTCATCATGAAGTTTAGTTAAACTAAAATAATCATCAATTTTAACTGATTTACCCCACTCAACTTCGTGTAAATTCAAATATATTTCTTTATCCGAGCAAATTAAATCGGTATAATTTAATTGTTTAATCAACTCTATATTTAATGGATGAGTTTCAACACTCGTATAATTTATTTTTACTTGATTCTCGTTTGCAAACAATTGAGTTAAATGTGCATTTAATCCTGTTCCAAAACCAACCTCAAACACCTCAATTTCATTACAATTGTTTATTGCCAAATAATCGGTTAGTCCTTTTTGTATAAAAACATGTAAGGCTTCGTTAATTGCCCCTTTGGTTGAATGATAGGTTTCATTCAATTCTTTAACCAACAAAGTGTGCGAATTATCGCCTGTTATTTTAAGTTCAAGATGGTACATGAATATTTTATGATAAAAATCATATATAGTTATTTATATATGTGTATCTTTACACAAAATTAATTTATTATGGTAACAAAGAAAGATATTGACAGAAGTATTTCGTTTAACGAATATTATGAATTGGTAGAAAAACTAGCTAACGAAGGCGGAACAACAGGAGATGACCAATCGCAAGCGATGATAGATTATACCAAATTGAATTTTTCGAGAATAAAAAGAATTTTAAAGACAACCGATGCCATTCCAGAAATAACCGAAACTTTAGCTTGCTTTAATGAAAAAATTACGTGGTTGGTTATTGCAGAAAGTTGGTGTGGTGATGCTGCTCAAAATGTACCTGTAATGCAAATAATGGCAGAAGTAAATCCAAACATTACTGTTAGAGTAATTTTAAGAGATGAGAACCCCGAATTAATGAATCAATATCTTACCAATGGAGGTAAATCCATTCCTAAATTGATATGTTTAGATGAAAACTTAAATGAATTAGGTACTTGGGGTCCTCGCCCTCAATTTTTACAAGATTGGCTAAAAAAGGAAAAAGCCAATCCTACAATGGAAATGAGTGCTTTAAAAGAACAGTTTCAGGTTTGGTACACCAAAGATAAAGGACAAACCTTACAGAAAGAAATGCTTTTATTAATGAAAGGTTGGTTAAAAAAAGAATGCTTTTGAGCAAATTCAGACGTAGAGACGGATGATTATCCGTCTCAAAAAAATACAATCATGCTCTAATATACTTAGACACAGAATCGTGCTTTAAAACATTAGACGCACAATCGTGCGTCTCTAAGAATGGAATTTCACCAACTCCTCAATAGGTTGTTTAATAACCTTTCCTATTTTGACACTATAATTTTTAGCTATTTTTTCGATTTCCTGCTTAAACACATACCCTACACTTCCAACAATATTTAATGGATACTGTTGGTGATTATCGTATTTGCAAATGTGTTTTTCAAAAAAAGGCCTAAAACATTCGTCAATTAGAGTTGAAATTTCTGGTTTGTGTTTATTCTCATAAACAAATTTGGCAAATTGTGCTAAAAACCGATTTGGAAGTGGCTTTTTGTAAACCGCATCCAAAATGTCAGTCAGTGCTAATTTGTATTGTAGTTTAAATTTATCTTCTATTTCTTGCGAAAGTTCTTTGTTAAGCAATGCTTGAATAAAAGTTTTTCCGATGTAAGCCCCACTACCTTCGTCACCTAAAATATACCCTAAAGCCGAAACATTAGCCGTTATGTTTTCGCCATCAAACAAACACGTATTTGAGCCAGTTCCTAAAATTGCAACCATACCTTTTTCATGTCCACACAATGCCCTAGCAGCAGCAAGCAAATCATGACTTACAGCAATGCTGGCTCGATTAAAAAATTGTTGTAAAGCCTTTTTTATTTCATTGCTTTTGGATGGTGAAGAACAACCTGAGCCATAAAAAATAACTTCATGCACATCGTGTTTGATGCTTTTTAAATCCGACTTGTTTAATTCAGCTAAAATTTCTTCATTACTAATGTGATAGGGATTAAAGCCTATGGTTTGAAAGGATTGGTTTTTACCATCAGAACTAACCAATCTCCAATCAGTTTTTGTTGAACCACTATCAGCTATTAATTTCATAACTAAACACTTTAATCTCGTAAAGATAAGTTAAGAAACCAACCTTTTCAATATAATTATGGTACTTTTGCCAAAAAAATTTAAAAAAATGATTGAAACGAAACACAAAGCGATTTCAGTAGATTACAACTTGCATAAGGATACTGCTGAAGGAGAAATGATTGAAACAACGGTTGGTAAAACTCCACTAACATTCTTAACAGGTATGGGTCAAATGATACCAGATTTTGAAAACAACATCGTAAACTTAAATGTTGGCGATACTTTTTCTTTTGGTATTAAAGCTGAAAACGCTTATGGTTCTAAAACTGACGATGCTATTATTGAGTTACCACAAGATATGTTTAAACAAGATGGTAAATTAATTGACGAACTTTTTGTTGGTAATATGTTGCCATTACAAGATCAAAATGGACATGTTGTACCTGCTACTGTTGTAAAAATTAATGAAACTACCGTTACAATGGATGTTAATCACCCATTGGCTGACCAAGATTTACATTTTACTGGTACTGTTGTAGCTTCAAGAGCTGCTACTGCTGAAGAAATTGATCATGGACATGTTCATGGTGAAGGCGGACATCACCACTAATTAGATGACAGTTTACAAAATGCTGTCTGCAAGATAAAAAAAATGCTTTTTCAATATTGAAAAAGCATTTTTTTTATTATTTATATTGTCGATTGTGATTTGAGGATTGAAGACTAATTTTCGTGTTCTCTACCTTTTATCTTATTGGTTTCAAACAATTTATTCAACTCTTCATCTTCTTTAATTAATTCTTGAGTTGGCTTCTTTTCCATTAATTCGTTTAAATTTGGTTGTCCTGCATTAACCCATGCCGTATACCAATAGCTACCTACCTTAATAATCGATTGTGTTAATCTACGCTCTACCATACCATTTAACATGTTGTGATAAGCGTTAGAATATTCTTCCGAGTAGGTTTTCATTACAACCGTTCCTCTATTTTCAAATGCATATTTTCTATCTGATGGAAATTCATCGTTTAGCTTTTGTTCAAACTCCAAAACAGAATCTTTAGCCGCAAAACTTTGTTTTACCGTCTCCCATTCATCATTTAAAATATTTTCAACATAAACTGCTCTTCCTACAAAAAAATCATAATCTTTTGATTTTAATTCAGGTAACCGCGATTCCCAAAAACCATGAATTCCTTTTTGGTTGGTCAATTGCCCGTTGTAATTTTCGGTAGTATGTAACGGCACATGCGAATCGCCAATGTAATGGCCCAAATCTGCAGAAAGTCGCAAGATTTTATCCACGTTTTTTTCTTCAAATGCTTTGGTTAAACGCATCACCATTATGTTAACATGCCAAGGAACAATTCCGTAGGCTTGCAATGTATCTTCTGTAAACTTTTCTACCGCTTTAGTCCATTGTTTTGGCACAATTTCAAAAGGGTCTTCCCCACTGTGCACGTAATGGTCAATATCTATGTAATGGCGTTGAGCTTCTCCTTCGGTAGAATACCTTCTTTTATCAGGGTCTACTGCATGTTCGGTAATGTATTCGATATTCTTTTTATAAAAACCTATCATTTCTGGTGGCAAGGTAAACACCGCCATTCGGTTTATTTTTTTATGCCCAAAAAAGCCCCACGAATACATGCTCGGCTGAGCAAAATAAGCCAAACCAATAAAAATGACTAGTCCGATAAAATATTTATATACCAAGTTCATTTTGTTGGTTTGTATGATGGTTGTTTATTAATTGTTATTCGTTAATTAAACACTATTAACTATTAACAAGAAACCAATAACTAATTATGCTTTAACAATTTTACCATTTTTTAAGATTGGTACACTTGTCGATTTATTAAGTTTTAAGCAATAAATAATATCCTCTTCTAAGTTTAATCTACTCAATCTTTTTCTGTGCGAAGATTCTCCAAGAAATCCATACATATCAGCCTTTGCAGCATCGTACAATTTAATCGAAGCTTGAGCAGAATCTGCCAAATCTGTAAAACGTAAATTTTCAGCTAATTTTTGAGCCAAAGCACCTGCAAACAAGGTATCTTCTAAGTTAAACCTATCCTTCCAACCAGCACATAATAAAATCACGTTTTTATCTAAACGCTCTACATACTCTGCAACAGCATCTAAATTACTAAACGAGCCAATCACTACTTCCGCAGCTTCTTTAGCCATTTCAATAGCTTTTGTTCCGTTTGTAGTAGTTAATACAATGGTTTCACCTTTAAACTTACCGCTTTTAAAAAACAAAGGAGAATTACCAAAATCAAAACCCTCTACAACCTCCGCCGAACGTTCTGCACCAACAATATAACCTTTTTGTTTGTAATCGATAGCTTCTTCCATGGTAGCAACAGGAATAACTGCTTCAACGCCATTATCAATGGCAGAACAAATTGCCGTGGTAGCTCTAAACACATCAATTACAACAACTACAGTATTTTTATCTTGAAAATAAACAGGAAACAATACCGGCGAAAAACAAACTTCAACCGTGTTCGAAAACCCTGACGACTCCTCTCCCATCTTACAACTAATTGCTTCCTTTATAGAAAGGCATGCTAACCACTTTTGCCTTAATTCGTTTATCACGAATAAGGATATAAATTTCGCTATCTACTTTAGAAAACTCAGTTTTTACATAACCCATTCCAATTGGTTTGTTTAGCGATGGTGATTGTGTTCCAGATGTTACTATACCAATGTTGTTACCATCGGCATCAACAATTTCGTAATCGTGACGAGGAATACCTCTATCCAACAACTCAAAACCAACCAGTTTCTTTAAAACGCCTATTTCTTTTTGATTTTTTAAATATTCAGAATTCACAAAATCTTTCGTAAATTTAGTTATCCAACCTAAACCTGCTTCAATAGGAGAAGTTGTATCGTTGATATCGTTACCATACAGACAGAAACCCATTTCTAAACGAAGCGTATCTCTACACGCCAATCCTGCCATTTTACAACCCACTGCTTCACCTGCCTTCATTACGGCATTCCAAATGGTTTCTGCATCGTTGTTGTTAAAGTATATTTCGTAACCACCAGCACCTGTGTAACCTGTTGAAGAAACTATAACATTATCAACTCCAGCAAAAATTCCTTTTTGAACGGTGTAATAGGTCATTTCTAAATCCATGTTCGTTAACGGTTGCAGCATTTTTTTAGCATTTGGTCCTTGTATAGCTAATAAAGAAATACTATCAGAAATGTTTTTAATATCCACGCCACCAATGTTGTGTTTTACCACCCAATCCCAATCCTTATCAATGTTTGCTCCATTAACTACCAACATATAGTTATTCTCACCCAACATATACACCAACAAATCGTCAACTATACCACCTTCGTTGTTTGGAAAACAAGAGTACTGAACTTTTCCAGGCACTAATTTCGATGCATCATTACTCGTAATTCGTTGAATCAAATCCAAAGAACCTTCTCCTTTAACCATAAACTCACCCATGTGCGACACATCAAAAATGCCTACATTGTTTCTTACATTTAAATGCTCATCAATTAAACCAGTGTATTGCAAGGGCATATTAAATCCTGCAAACGAAACCATTTTTGCACCTAAATCAATGTGTTTTTGTTTAAGGGCAATGTCTTTTAATTCTAGTACTTCCATCTTTATCAATTTTATCAAACAAATGTATTTATTTAAAGTTAAAAGTGGAACGTTAAAAGTTAAAAGTTTTTAGATTGCTACCGTACCTATCATTAAGTAATAATGGCAGACACTTAGTAATTAGGGATTACTAACAACTATTCACATTTACGGGTTGTTACTTGGCACTAGATTTTGTAATTTTGCTCCTTAAATTTTAACATTCACAAAAAATATAGTTGAACATGGCAAACGCATTTTTTAACGTACCAAAAGCAGTTAACGAACCCGTAAAACCTTATGCTCCGGGTAGTCCGGAAAGAAAAGAATTACAAGCTAAGTTGGCTGAATTAAAAGGACAGCAAGCTGATTTACCAATGGTTATTGGTGGAAAAGAAATAAGAACAGGTAATACAGTGAGCATGCACCCTCCGCACGAAACTGCTCATAACCTTGGTAACTACCACCAAGGAACTGCCGACCACGTTAACCAGGCTATTAATGCTGCAATGGAAGCTCGTAAATCATGGGCAAACACACCTTGGCAAGACCGTGCAGCCATCTTTTTAAAAGCTGCTGAATTATTAGCTGGTCCGTTCCGTGCAAGAATGAATGCTGCAACCATGCTTTGCCAAAGTAAAAATGCTTTTCAAGCTGAAATTGATGCTGCGTGCGAAATGATTGATTTCTTCAGATTCAACGTAGAGTTTATGACCGAAATTTATGCTGGACAACCAGAATCGGCTCCAGGCATTTGGAACAGAATGGAATACCGACCTTTAGAAGGTTTTGTATTTGCGATAACTCCATTTAACTTTACTTCTATTGCTGCCAACCTTTGTGCTGCCCCAGCATTAATGGGTAATGTGGTAGTTTGGAAACCATCAAACACTCAAATATACTCAGCTCATGTAATTATGGACTTGTTTAAGGAAGCTGGTTTACCTGATGGAGTAATTAACATTGTACACGTAAACAGTTCAGTAATTGCTGATACTATTTTTAAAAGCCCCTATTTTGCAGGTGTTCACTTTACAGGTTCTACTGGCGTATTTAACCAGTTGTGGAAAACTATTGGTAGCAATTTAGAATTGTACAAAGGTTACCCGAGAATTGTTGGAGAAACAGGTGGTAAAGATTTTATTATTGCTCATAAATCGGCCGATGCTAGAGAAGTAGCCACAGGAATGGTAAGAGGAGCTTTCGAGTATCAAGGACAAAAATGTTCGGCTGCATCGAGAGTATATTTACCTTCAAACATTGCTGATGAAGTATTGGCGTTGGTTAAAAAAGATGTGGAATCGTTTAAAATGGGTTCGCCAGAAGATTTTAGTAACTTTATTAATGCGGTTATTGATGAGAAAAGTTTTGATAAAATTGCCAACTACATCGAATTGGTAAAATCTCGTGATGATGCCGATTTTGTTTGCGGTGGAACATACGACAAAAGCAAAGGGTATTTTATTACCCCAACAGTAGTAAAAACAACCAACCCGTTGTTTAGAACCATGTGTGAAGAAATTTTTGGACCATTTTTAACCGTTTATGTTTACGATGCTGATAAATACGAAGAAGCACTTGAAATGTTAGACAACTCATCGGAATATGCCTTAACTGGTGCTATTTTTAGTAAAGACCGTGCTGCCATTAATACAGCTACTCGTTTGTTAGAAAATGCTGCGGGTAATTTTTACATAAACGATAAACCTACTGGAGCTGTGGTGGGGCAACAACCATTTGGAGGCGCAAGAGCCTCAGGTACTAACGATAAAGCTGGTGCACCACAAAACTTAATGCGTTGGGTTAACTCTCGTACCATTAAAGAAACCTTTGTACCACCAACCGATTACCGTTACCCATTTTTGGGATAAAACATATTTAAACTAAAAAAAGCTCCAGCAGAAATGTTGGGGCTTTTTTTTGCACAAAACAATCGGTTTAATAACCGTTAAAAAAATGGATCTCACTTTTTTGGTTTTTCTTACAACATTTTTAAAGGTTAAAAAGTATATATCTTAAAATGAAGACTCGAGCACTTCCCTTATTAACCTAATAAACCTTAATACTATGAAAAAGATCGTCATTATCACCCTGACCCTACTATATGTGTTTAGTCTAACAACACAAGGGCAGACTGGAACAATTAAAGGACAAGTTGTAGACAAAAGCAATGGAGAATCATTACCTTTTGCTAATGTTACTTTATTTTCATCCAATAACAGTAAAATTGCAGCAACTATGTCAGACTTAGATGGAAAATATGCCATAAGCACCATCGATCCTGGCACTTACATTCTTGAATGTGATTATGTTGGATACCAACCAACCCGTATCAATAACATTATTGTTTCAGCAAATAAAATCACATTTGTGGATGTAAAAATGCAACAAGGGATAGACCTCAAAGAATTTGAAATGATATCTTACGAGGTTCCATTAATCAGTAAAGACCAAACTTCATCTGGAGGGACTGTTACAAGAGAAGACATCAAGACAATGCCTGGTCGTTCAGCCTCTTCAGTTGCAAATACAATTGGTGGGGTTACCGTTGTAAACAATTACAATATTCGAGGATCAAGATCTTCAGGAACCGACACATACATTGATGGAATTAGAGTTCGAGGTTCTGCAAATAAACCCAGTTCCATATCCGTTTATCGTGAATCAGAAAACAATGAATCGTATGGACAATTTATTGAAAATAGTTACCAAAATGTGCGTAAAAACCCATTATCAACTTTTAGTATTGATGTAGATAGAGCTTCTTACACCAACATTCGACGATACATTAACCAAGGCTCATTACCTCCTACCGATGCAGTACGAATTGAAGAAATGATTAATTATTTTAATTATAATTATACTGCTCCAGAAAATAACGAAGTATTTTCAATTACTACTGAATATACTGATTGCCCTTGGAACACTGAACACAAATTGGTTCACATTGGATTAAAAGGTGTTGAAGTAGATATGAAAGACTCACCTGCTAACAACTTAGTCTTTTTAATCGATGTTTCTGGCTCTATGAATTCTCCAGATAAACTCCCTCTGTTAAAGTCTGGATTGAATTTATTAATTGACCAATTACGTGACCAAGATAGAGTTTCTATAGTAGTTTATGCAGGTGCTGCTGGAGTTGTACTACCATCAACTAAAGGAAATAAAAAAGATGTGATTAAAGATGTGATAGACCAACTAAGTGCAGGCGGCTCTACCGCAGGTGGTGCTGGAATAAATTTAGCTTATCAAATTGCTAAAGATCATTATATTAAAGATGGTAACAATCGTGTGATTTTGGCTACCGATGGCGATTTTAATGTTGGTGTTTCTGATGATAGAGCATTAATTTCTTTGATTGAAGAAAAAAGAAACGACAATATCTTTTTAAGTGTGTTGGGCTTTGGAACTGGCAACCTAAAAGACTCTAAAATGGAGCAATTAGCAAACAAAGGAAATGGTAACTACAATTACATCGATAATGCATTAGAAGCTAAAAAAGTATTGGTTACCGAATTAGGAGGTACCTTATTGACTATAGCTAAAGATGTGAAAATACAAATCGAATTTAATCCTGCTTTCGTTAAATCGTACCGTTTAATTGGTTACGAAAATCGAAAATTAAACGATGAAGATTTTAATGATGATAAAAAAGATGCTGGAGAATTGGGTTCTGGACATACCGTAACTGCGCTTTACGAAATTGTACCAAAAGATTCTAAAGAACAATTAACAAATATTGATGAGTTAAAATACCAAAATACAGATGAAGCCAATGTCACCAATACTTACCAAGAAGAAGTATTGACGATAAAATTTAGGTATAAAAAACCTAAAGAAGACAAGTCTGAATTAGTTAGTAAAGTACTCTTTAACAACAACACTAAATTGTCAGAAGCGAATAAAGATTGTCAATTTTCAATTGCAGTAGCCCAATTTGGTATGTTGTTACGTAACTCTAAATATAAAGGAAATGTTACTTACGATAGCATTATCACTTTAGCAAAGGCATCAAAAGGTGATGATAATAATGGATATAGAGCAGAATTTATTAGAATGGTTGAAATGGCTGAATTGATAAAATAAAAATGCTCTCTAATGTTTAGGTAGATAGTATTCTACCTAAACATTTTATTTTTTTCCAAAGCCAAACACATTGTTTGGCTTTTCTATTTTTTGTACATTTATCCGAAAACAACTACTTACAAATAATTACAAACCACAACAAATATTTACATGTGGACTTGCGCTTATCCGCATCTTGAGCGTCATTGTAAAAAACCCCAGAACATAGACAGAAACATGAAAATACATTTGCTCATATTACTTTCGATTATTTTGACAATAAATACGTTTGCTCAGAATCATAGTTTTGATACTGCATTAGTAATCAATAACAAGGCTTATCAAATTCTGACTTCTGACATCAATGACGATTATGTTACTATGACAGTATTTCGTGATTCAGAGAAAATCTCAATTGATACAATTGAAAGTGGTAGACTGGCAAATATTGAATTTCCTGATTTCAATAAGGATAATAATCCAGATATAATGCTGACCTACATGGGAAACAATAGCATTTACTTTTTATACCTTTTTGACCAGAAAACAGAAAGATTTAAGAGTATTGAAGGATTTTCAAAATATCCTGATGCAATTCAATTAAAAAATCAACCTGATTTATATTATTCATATCACAGAGCTGGTTGCGCCGATATGAATTGGGTAAGCGATTTGTTTAAGATTGTTGATTTTAAAACAGTTCAACTTGGACATATTTACGGACAAGGTTGTGATTTTGAAGTAAACGAAAATCCGCAGAGAATAGAGACTTATAAGGTGATTGGCAATAATGAAAGCAATGGTAAATTGATAGAAAAATTACCTTATTTAAAATTCATTCCTGAATTCGGTGATAAATGGAGTTTTATTGAGAAATATTGGAATGAGAATTATAAGAAATTTGAATGACTAATGAATTGAAAATAAACAACGAACGCCCAACAAGCGGTATAGCCAATAAGGGTTTCAGAGGTTTGCGAAGGGTTGTAGCCCGCTTCAACTTTTCGTGTACCTTTATAACAAATCGCCCGCAAACCCATACTGGCCATACCGCCGACCGTTAAGCCTTCTTTCTCCCAAACCCAATTTCCAACACATAACCAAACAACACTACCAACATGCACCCTACCACATTGTACCACAAGTAACCCATGGTTAAAAAGTTAGGAGCAATATCGAAACGATTTAATATATCTATAAATATTACCGAGCATTCAGCTAAAATGGCTGCAATAAAAACAGCATTGGATTGAATTTTCTTTATATAAAATGCAACAACAAAAATTCCTAAAATAGTACCATAAAAAATAGAGCCCAAATAGTTTACAGCTTGTATTAAATTCTCAAACAACGAGGCAGATGTTGCAAACAAAATAGCCAGTAGCCCCCACAAAAACGTAAACCATTTGGATGATTTTAAATAGTGTAAATCGGTTCCACTCTTATTAATCGAACGTTTGTATAAATCAATGGTAGTAGTAGAAGCTAGGGCATTTAACTCGGAAGAGGTAGAAGACATGGCAGCCGAAAACATTACAGCAAACAACAAACCCACCATACCAACAGGTAAATAATCCATTACGTAAGTCATAAAAATATAGTCCTTGTCGTTGGTTTCGGCTGTCGGGCTGGCTTTTTTAATCAGCTCTTTGGCTTCTTCTCGTAGTTGGTTGGTTTTGGTTTGTAATGCTAAGGCATTGGTTTTAGCTGTGGCTAATTTGGCTTGGTCGTCGGTTTTTACCGCAGCTACCAAATTCGTGAGTTCTTGTTTTTTCTCGTTAAACACTACCGTATATTCAGCTTCAAGGGTTTTCATTTCATTTGCATATACCGATTGTTCTACCTTTTGTTTTTCTACCTGATTAAAAAAGATGGGCGGTTGGTTAAACTGATAAAACACAAACACCATAACCCCAATAAACAAAATGATAAACTGCATGGGTACTTTTAATAAGCCGTTCATGATTAAACCCAAACGACTTTCGGCAATAGATTTACCCGAAAGATAACGTTGTACTTGAGATTGGTCGGTACCAAAATAACTCATAAACAAAAACAAGGCAGCCGTAATCCCCGACCAGAAATTGTAACGGTCGTTTAAATCGAAATCGAAATTTACCACGTTTAACTTGCCCATTTTACCAGCAATGTGCAAGGCATCATTAAAACCAACATTGGCAGGCAACATGGATATGACCATTATTCCGGCTAATACCATTCCTCCCATCATTACTGCCATTTGCTGTTTTTGGGTTTGTGTAACGGCTTTTGTCCCACCCGAAACGGTGTAAACAATTACCAACAAACCAATAAAAATATTAGTAGCAGCCAAGTTCCAACCCAGCAATGACGACAAAATAATGGCTGGAGCATAAATGGTGATGCCTGCAGCTAAACCACGCTGCACTAAAAACAGCAATGCTGCCAAGGTTCTGGTTTTTAAATCGAAACGTTTTTCTAAAAATTCATAAGCAGTAAATACCTTTAACTTGTAGTAAATGGGAATAAAGGTTACCGATAAAATAATCATGGCAATGGGCAACCCAAAGTAAAACTGGATAAACCGCATACCGTCGGTATAAGCTTGCCCAGGTGTAGATAAAAAAGTAATGGCACTGGCTTGTGTAGCCATAATGGAAATTCCTATTCCCCACCATTTGGCATCGTTATCACCTTTGAGGTAGCTTTCTAAATTTTTGCTTCCACGGGTTTTCCATGCACCGTATGCCACAATAAAAATAAGCGTACCCAACAATACTATCCAATCTATACTGCTCATGAATAGTGTTTAGTAAAAATGTAAAACAATGCCACCAACACGCATAGGGTTGTAATTAAAGCTATGTACCATCTATTCCAGTTGTTTTCTTCGTCCATTTTTCTCTATACTTTACCTTGTCTAAAGTTTAAAACTTTAGACAAGGTTAATCTATGTCTTTTCTTTCATCAACTCTTCTAAAGTTTTAAACTTTAGAAGAGTTATTGGATTATATCTAATTATTCTATCACCAAATTTTTAATCAAATTAAATTCATTTTTATCCTGATGACAGGCTTGAAAATTAACCATATCTCCAAAATAATTAATGACTTCTTTTTCTACAGCAGTTTGACTCGCTAAATCTAAAAATTTTGAATAAGATGAATTTTCCCATTGGCTAAAATCTTCTACAAAACCATGATGAACAGGATTGCAATGAATATACAGAATGAGTTCTTTTAAGTATTCTTCTGAAACAATCTCTTTATGTTTAAAACCTTTCTGAAATAGGCTTCCTGTTCTATTTTGTTGTTTATTAAATGATTGAGTATAACTACTAAATAAATTAGCAAATTGTTTTGATATGAAGTATTGAATAAACATTTCCCACGTTTGAAACCTTGAAGAGCTTTGATCTTCGTTATTAATAAACTGTTTTAATCCTTCTTCGGACTTTATTTTGACCAACAAATGAAAATGATTCGGCATTAAACAATATGCATAAACATTTAATATAGGCGATAGGTACAAGTCTATTTTGCTAAGAAAAAAATCATAATTACCCTCATTCATAAACAAGTTTTCAAAACCATTAGCTCTATTGTAAATATGGTAATATTTTCCTGTTTCCATTATTAATTAAACTAACTAATTATTTAACAAAACTTATCTAAAGTTTAAAACTTTAGATAAGTTCTAGATACTCTCTGTTCTTTTTACCTAATTAACTTGTCAAAAGTTTAAAACTTTAGACAAGTTATTTCTACTACTTATTTCATCTCTTCTAAAGTTTGAAACTTTAGAAGAGAGATTAAAACTACTGTTTTAAGCTAATTAAGTTTACCAACAAACGATATGCTCCCGGAACGCCTTCAGGCAATTGTCGGAAAAACGAAATGCCCGAATACACGTAATTTCCTTTACCGTATTTTGCTACCAACAACGAACTGTTTTTGGGTTCTTCACCTTTATCGTTCATGCTAAAAATGGCTTGGTAGTTTTCATCCCATTCTGATGGAAAATACAAGCCACGTTCCTGTGTCCAATTTTCAAAATCAGTAGCGGTTATTTTATTGGGAGAGTTTAACACTGAATGATTCGGCAATAAAAAACGAACCTCAGCAGTTTCGTCAGTTACTCTATCTCTACCCAATTTTAATGGATAAGGAGAGAAATTGCTTGTTTTTAAGGCATGAGCAGTATTGTATTGTACAATCAAGTTACCTCCATTTTTGCAGTACTCCAACAAGGGTTTCATGTAAAAATCAACTCTATCAATGGTGTTTAATGCTCTAATTCCAAAAATAATGGCTTGGTAATATTTTAGCTTTTCTGGCAACAAATCGCTTTCGTTTAGTTCTACCACTTCATAACCTATTTCACGCAAAGCATCAGGAACAACATCGCCAGCACCGGCAATGTATCCTATTTTATTTCCTGTTTTTTCAATCGGAATAAAACTCAATTGTGATTTGGCTTCGGGCATATACACTTGCGTAGGAATATGGTCGTATTCAATGGTTTTAAGTGCATTTGAATAAGACACACCATCAATACTAATGCTGGCTTTTAACTCACCTTGCTCTGCTCCTTTTGTTGGTGCAACTTTAATTTTAATGCGTTGCTCTGATTCGTTTTTCGGCAAGTTTATTTTCATTGTTGAAGGAGTAACCGTCCACCCTTTTGGAGCAGTAAATTTCACCTCTCCAACTGCGTCATCTTTTTGAGATTTAATCACCACTTCAATTTCTTTTTCGAAATAAGAAGAGAACACGTAAACTGGTTTTTCGATGTTTAAAAACGCTGGTGGAGTAATTACAAACGGCCTGTAAGTTTCGCCTTTAACTGGGTCGTTTTTTTTATACACTACTGGCAGTGAGTAGTTCAATTCCAATCCATCAATTTCAAAATCGGCACTAAAAAATAGTGCTGGATAATTTTCAGGAACACCAATCATTAATTGGTCATCCACTGTATAGGTTCCCAATGTTCCTTCTTTAACCAACCAATACGGCTGACTGATTGGAAAATTTTTGATATAAATTTTTCTCTTAAAGGTAGTTACCTTATTTATTGTCAGAGGCAAATTAAATTCTTCAATTTCAAGATTTTGAGCATTAACAATACGTTTCAATTTCAAGTCATTAAAACTTCTCGAAATCAACTCAAATTCAACCTCAACCGAATCGCCATTTATTGCTGAATACGATTTTGCTGTAGCTTCTAGATACAAACCTGCACAAGCTTTTACCAGAGCATCAATTTCGTGGAGTTTTTTCTTTCTCCAAAAATCATCTTTTAGTTTCAATAAGGCTGTTTTGAGTTGTATCAGTTTTGTAATACTATTTTCAGGTTTAGCAATGTTGTAGGTATTAATAATATCTTTAACCAAGGTTTGAACGGTTTTACTATCCGCCACTCTATTCCAAGAACCATCAACACCTTCAAAAAGAGATTTTTCGGCTTGTTGTCCTTTTAAATGCTCGAAGTATTCTTCCATTTCGCCACGAGTACCCGTAGAACCAAAACCTTGACTTTTGTGCATGGTTCTGCTGCGTGCAGCCAACTCATTATAAGATGTTCCCAACACTTTGTTATAAACTCCAATGTTTTCAGCAACTACTCCCGAATCGTTTGCTGAAATCTTATCATTCCACCAACGTCCTGTATTCATCACAATACGTTTGGCTTGCCAAGTATCTACATATTGTAATTGCTCTGGGAACTTGGTTTTATCGGCAGCCATTTCAAAAGCTTCTATCCCCAACAGGGCTGAAGAAGTGTGATGTCCATGACCTCCTCTCCCATCAGGTGGAAACCGACAAACAATTACATCGGGTTTAAACTTACGAATGGTCCAAACCACATCGCTCAACACTTTTTCTTTGTCCCAAATCTCAAGGGTTTCTTCAGCATCTTTCGAATATCCAAAATCATTTGCTCGCGTAAAAAATTGTTGACCTCCATCTGTTCTTCGAGCAGCTAACAATTCTTGAGTTCTTATTATACCCAATTGCTCACGAATTTCTGTACCAATTAAATTTTGTCCACCATCGCCTCTAGTTAGGGATAAATATGCTGTGTTGTACAATTTCTCGTTCGCACAATAAGCTATAAAACGAGTATTTTCATCGTCTGGATGAGCCGCCAAATATAGTACATTACCCAGTACATCTAACTTTTTTATTTTTTGAAAAATTTCTGCCGACGACTCTTGATGTGGCATTTGAGCTTGAACAAAACAAGCTATCAATAATAAGGGTAGAATAATAAGTTTTCGCATAGTATTCAAAACTACTTGAAAAAATAGAAAGTTTAATGAATAAAATTTTGTGAATCTTTTATTTCTTTCTCAACAGTTGAAAAAGTATAATAAGAACTGAAGCGGTAAAAGTGGCAGTCATTAAAATACCTGATAGCATGATGATGTACTTGAACCAAAGCACACCACTCCACATTACCCAAATACCACCAAAGGTTAACAAAAGTGAAATAAAAGGTTCTACAATTAGTATTTTTTTAAGAATAGGCGATAAATTGGTTAACAATAGTAAACCTCCTAGAAGTAAAAAAATAATAGATAACGAAAGTACATGGTTATGTACCATTGTTACAATATCCTTTTTTGATTTTTTAAATTTCATCACTTCGGCATTTTCATCATCTTCATTACCCAAATAATGTTCTTCCACACCGTTAAATGTTGAATTGGTATTCTCGTTAATAAACAATAAGCCTGTGTAAAAACCAAAACTTAACGTAATTAAAAAACATACTAAGAGCATTTTGGTTGTCTTTGACAATTCTTGTATTTTACCTTCAAATTGCATTAAATAATTCCTTTAGTTTTTAAAAATTGAATGTTTTTAGTGATTTCTTGAACATCTTGAGTTAATGAACGTGCAGATAATGTTGCTCCCGAAATACTCTGAATATCATCCCCAAACCTCATGTTATCTGGATTATTTTTTCCATCAAATTGCTTCAACCAACGTTTACTGGCAATTTCACCACCATAATCTTCTCGATAAGCTAAAACACTAATTGATAAAATACTTAAGTCAGGCTTATAAACCACCATGTAATCAAAAAAATCGACTCTGCTTTTAGCTCTCGAAATCATTAAATAGCCTACCAATTTATTACTGACCATAAGTTTACTCAGCTTTAAATGTGTATTCTGAAACTGTTGTTTAGAAATATCTATTTCCTCCTTTGTAACTACCTGATTCTCCCACAATGCCTGAATGGCTTTATCCATTTTTTTAATTGCACTAGATGGTAAATCAGCACTCAAACAACATATACCAACCACAATTACTAATACTATTTTTTTCATCTCTACAAAAATAAGAATACCACGTAAGAATTTCCGTCTTACGTGGTACAAACATTAACTAAAACAATTTATATTAAAACCATACACCTAATCCAACATTAATTTGATTACCTGTATTGTCACTTCCTCTCACTTTCATTAATTGATAATCGGCTTTAAATACAGCTCCTTGAGCAATATGGTAAGAGAACCCCATTGTTACATCTGTTCTTCCATAAGCTTCTTTACGAGTGGTACCTTTTTCAACCGAATTGTGTGTATCATAAAACTCATAACGACCAAATAATACAAACCTTTCTTTGGCTTCTTTGTTAAATAAACTCAACACATCGTAACCTAACTCACCGTACCACCCAAACATTGATGAACCTAAATCTTTACCTGTAAAAGCATTGTACTCTTTAGTGTTTGTTATTCCTGCATAAATTGCTTGTCCGCGAGCCTCAAAAGCTTTGTAATTATATCTGAAATCGAAACCAACCATAGATAACCCAACAACTGTAGAATCAGCTGCTCTTAAAGCAGGAGCATCGGTATTTAAAACACCATTGTAAGCGGTAGTTTGTGTATTTCCAAAATAACCTGAAACACCTATTTTTAATCCATTAATTCCATAAAAATCGATTTTCGAAGCCAAATTTGGTGAGCTCATGGTTGACTCCATTCCTTTTTGACGACCACCTCTAAAACCATCAGAACCTTTTAATTTAGCAGTAGTTCCATCGTAACTTTTAAAACCGTTTACTGCAAACAATTGGTATTTGATCGACAATCTATCTAACGTACCAGTTAAACCAGCCCCCATCTCTCTCCAAGTTGTTGGTACAATTTTACCATCGATGTTTGGCCGTTCAACACCATTATACGTTGTTGGCTCGTGATACTCATTAACAATACCCATTGGTATTAACATTAAACCACCTCGCAGGTTGATTGCATTATTAATTCTATAATTAACAAAAGCTTGTTCTACATACACTTCGCTAATATGTTCGAATTCAATCTCAGTTACAAAGTGTACTCGTTCGTTAAATTTATACCCCATAAACATTACCATACGATGTACATCAAGATTTCCATTGGTTCTAGTCGAATCATTAAACCCTTGATTATAATCAATTTGAGCATAAGCACCCATGGTTATTGTTTTACCACTGTTACCCGATAAAATATTTTGGGCTGAATTCATTGGTGCATTTGTCAAACTGTCTGTTCCTCTTACTTGAGCTGTTGTTAACTTTCCAAATGCAATTAAAGTTAAAACGATGATTACCTTTTTCATTAATTTAAATTTTTATAGTTTATTTTTATTTAGACTAATTCTAAATAACATTGCAAAAGAACAACTGAAACTTATTTTGCACAATACCACAAAAAAGGTATTTTTAAGTTTTAAACTCAAAATAATATGGAAAATATATCGGTTAATGTTAAAGATACTATTGTAAGTTCAATTGAAACCATTTACCAATCTATTATACAAGCTGAAAAGCTTTGTGGCTATTTTACCACCAAATCGAGTGGTAATTTACAAGAAGGTAAGATCATTACTTGGGAGTTTGAAAACAATTATAAAACTGACATTTACGAAATTAAACTAACCCCAAACAAGCAAATTAATTTTACTTGGGGTACAACGGGTAGTTCTACAACGGTAGAAATTGTTTTAACCTCAATAAACGAAACACTTACAAAAATTGATATAACCGAAAGTTCTTACCCATTTGATGAAAAAGGAGTTAAAACTGCTTTAGGTCAAACCCAAGGCTGGACAGATTTTATCTGCTCTTTAAAAGCCTATTTGTATGCCAATATTAATTTAAGAAAAGGGAGATAATTAAATGAAAACGTGTTTAAATTGTAACAATAAATTTGAAGGTAATTACTGTAATAATTGCGGGCAAAAAGATATTGAGGTTAGAATTACTTTAAAAATGATTTTTACAGATTTTGCAAAAACTTATTTTTCTGTTGATACCACCGTATATAAAACCTTAATTGGGTTAATTTCTCATCCTGGACAATTAATTAACGATTACCTAGCAGGAAAACGAAAACTTTATTTTGCACCCTTTCAGTTTTTCTTACTATTCATGACCATTTATTTACTAACACTAAACTATTTTGGCGATGGTATTTTTGAGATGTTTGGCAGGGGCATTCAATCTGACAATCAAACAGCTATTAAAAATGTAGAAGTTATTCAAGCTTTTGTTAGAAAAAACCTAAATCTGCTTTATTTCGTTCTTACTCCCGTATTAGCTTACTTTATAAAGGTTTTTTTTAAAAAGAATAAATTCAATTTTGCCGAAACCTTAATTTTTTCGTTTTACATTGTTGGTGTAGGAGCTTTTCTATCTACTTTTGTAGCCTTTATCAGCTTGTACTCTTCTAAGTTATTTATTTTAAAAGCTGCTATAATTCTTGGGTATTTCCCTTTTGCCATTGCTAAATTTACCAATCAAACAGGTTTTTTAGGGTTTATGAAGTCCTTTTTTACTGTATTGTTGAGTTATATTGTTTTCTTGTCGTTTGTTGTTTTATTAGGAACCCTTTATGTATTCTTCTTTCTGAAACAATAACTTCAAGCAACTATTAATCTACCGTTTGTAAAATTTCTTCCTCAACAATATTTTGTTGCGTAGTATCTTTTTCTACCACATAACTTTTAGCTAAAGGCGCTAATATCACTTTTGCGACATTGGTTTGTTGTTGGTCGGGCGTAATAATTCCTTTACTTACTAAATGCCCACTGATGACATTAAAATAATTCTGGGTGTTTTCTTTTAACAAACCATTCTCATTAAAATGATACATGAACCACTTGGGTCGTGGAACAATCATTGCCAAGAAAATACTTTCTTCTATGGTTAAATCGGCTGGTTTTTTACTGAAATAAAAGTTTGAAGCCTCTCCTATCCCGTAAACATTTGGTCCAAACTCAATCACATTCAAATACACCTCATACATTCTAGCCTTACTCACCAAACGATTGTTTTCTATCAACCAAACAATAATGGCTTCTTCAATTTTACGAGCAACGGTTTTGTTGCGGCGTAAAAACACATTTTTAACCAACTGCATGGAAATGGTACTTGCCCCACGTACAAATCGTTTTTGTTTGTAATTCTCAGCAATCGATTGCCCAAAACGTTTTTCATTAAACCCTTTGTGGTGATAAAAACTACCATCTTCCGACGACATTAACGCATTTTGGAAATACACACTAATATTACTCAACGGCGTATAATTTGGGTTTGATGGACCAACCAAAAAGCTTCGAATCATCCTGTCTCCATCATAAACAGTATAATTAAACTCTTCGTTCAGTTTTGATAAGTTAGTCGCCCCATAACCCAATATTTTCAGTTTATCGGGTGTTAACGTTGAGCTAAAAATTAAATTTTCAGGGTGTTGAGTATCAAAATTAAAATCGAGGCTATACTGCAATTGACCCGATGTTTTTATTCCTTCTAAATTGGTGAAAAGCCCCGTTGGTAATGATTCGAAAAAGTCTTTCGATTCCATTTTTGAGGTGTTTATCTTTAACGCAAAGGTTTTATACTTGTCGAAACCTACTTTTAAATAAGGTGTAAAATGAAGCTTGTTAATCGCAACCAAACTTGTACTATCTACCTGAACATAATTATTGCCAACGGTTAAATGATAATTGACTTCAAACGATTTTAGCTCCACTGTTTTTGGTGAAATACGCCAATGATTTATAGCAAAATCGTGGATTTGTGCTACACCGTTTAAATGCAACTGTCCGTTATTAAACTTAAAATCAGTTAAACTGTAATACATGGTATCGCAACTCAAGGTTAAATTTAACTGTTGTTTTAGCAATGGGAAAACAATCCCTTTTTGGTCGGAATAATATTTGACTTGTACATTTTTTTGAACATTATCAATATTACCTTCAATGTGCCAAAGGCTGGTATCATTGTTTTCTATCAAAGTAAATTCACTTTTAAAAAGCTGTTCTTGTATTGATATGCTTGGAGTGTTTACCTTTAAATTTAAACTGTCGTAGTTTATTTTCACGTTGAATTCATTCACCAAAAAATCGGAAGGAACCGCTTCAAAAGCCAAGTTTAACAAATTGTTTAAGGTTTCAGCATAATCAATTGACGAGGTTTTTTTCTCCTGTTTCTCTTCTTCGTTGCTTTTCAATAAAAAAGAAAAATTATCACGTTCATGGTCTTTATACAACACCACATTTAAGGTATCGATACTAAGGCTAGAAAACCTGATTTGCGCTTTGATTAAATCCAATAAATTAACCGTAGCGTTAACCGAACCAATATGTAGCAGCTTTTCACTTTCGCTGTTTTTAGCAATAGAAATGTTGGTAACACTAACCGATTTAAACCCAGAAAAAGCAGCTTCTTGCACCTCAATGCTCATGTTGTACTTTTCCGAAAAATTAGCGACTTGCTGGTTTAAAAAATAATTTAGCAGGGTGTTTCTAAACACAAAAAACAGCAGCAACAATGCAACAAACACCAAAGCAACGTACTTTAATGTTTTAATCAACACCTTGTTGTTATTGCTAAAAAACAACAACAGGGTATTACTTAACTGCTTAAAATCAATGCTCATGCTCAATTATTTTGGGCAGCAAATGTAGCTAATGTTAGCATAGCTTTTACAATATAAAAACAGCATTTTAAACGGTTTAATTATTTACTATTTTTGATGATGATTGTTTTTACATTTAATAACTCCATGAAATGAGTGAACGAAAATTAATTTTATACATCAGCATGAGTGTGGATGGCTTTTTAGCTACTAACGATGATGATTTATCTTGGTTATCGATAGTAGAAAAAGAAGGCGAAGATTACGGCTATCATGAATTTACAAAAGGTGTTGATACCTATATTGTTGGAAGAAAAACCTACAAAATTATAAAAGAATTGATGCAGGGAGAGTTCCCTCAAGCAAAACAATACAAGTGTTATGTTATAACCCGACAACAACTGGAAAATAAAGATGGCGTTGAATTTTACAATGGAAATATTGAAGATTTAGTGCAAAAATTAAAACAAGAAAAAGGAGCAAACATTTATTGCGACGGCGGTGGTGAAATTGTAAAATTGTTGATGGAGAAAAACTTAATTGACGAATACATCATATCTGTTATACCAACCATTTTGGGTGATGGCAAGCGTTTATTTATTGGAGGCATCAACCCGTTAAAACTAAAAGCCATATCGAGCAACTATTTTGATAGTGGACTAATTCAATTGAGATACGAGAAAAAATAAAACTTGAGTTATAGTTTTCGGTATATTTGATAGAAATTTATAATCCGAATAAAGTGCATATGCACTTTATTCGGATGTTGTAGCACATTAAAATGAAACGAATCGGTAAATATCAAAATCGTCAAATATTTTGGTTTGATTATGGTCAATTTAAACTTGAAGAACTGCCAAAAACAGATTGGTTGTGTCTTGCTACTTCTGACATTAATCCAAATGACGAAAAATTTGAAAGGTTCGTAAGATACTCTATCGATAATGGAATTCTAGAATTTAAAGGGCATGGAGAATATGGAGAAAAACTACATGACATTTTCGATGAAACAATGGTTGATATTGAAATTACCAATGGCATAGAAACAATTGACATAGCAACTACTTGGCACAATGACGAGACTTTTGCTGATGCTTTTTGGCAATGTTTTTTTGCAACAACTTTGCCAACTAGAACTAACTACGAAATTATTTCCATAATCTGCACTGACTTGAAAGGTGTGAACAGGACGAAGGAAATAGTAGAAATACTTAAACGATTTGAGAATGGTTGGATACCTGATTAACCAATGAAGAAACAAGCCATAAAAGACGTTGATGATAAAAAGAAATTTTATCGTGGAACTAGATTTAGACAATATGAAATAGGACTAAATGTAAAGAGTAAAGAAGATGATTTCTATGAATATATGTTAACCATAGTCCCTGGAGAATCTGAATACTTACTCCTGACTTGTGTTGAAGGTTACAAATCAGGAAGCCCTTTAGCATTTGTCAAAACTGAACCTAATGAAATGTACGTAACAGCTAAGTCTTTGAAATACTCAATGGGAATAGAAAATGTATATCTATTAAATGATGAATAAAACCTTGCTACAACAACACCTATACGCAATGCCCTTCGGGACACTGCGCATAGCCTAACTGTTAATTACTATCCAACCTCCTTAGTTGTATTATTTATCCATTGGAATACAACTTCAAGCTAACATCTACCATCATAAAATAAAAAATACACACTCATTTTTCCTCTCATTCAAAATAAATTCTACTTTTGTACCATCAAAATGAAAAACGCAAGTACATATACAACTTTAAATTGGTGGCACAGTTCAACTTTCCGATGGTGTTGAACTAAGCTTGCCTACTTGTATATTTTAAATATTTAAAAGGTCTGCCGTTCGGCAGGCCTTTTTTGTTTTATCACTTTTCCATAATTACATTCATGAAAAAAAAATTTACATGTTACACCAAAAAGGTGTACGCCGATCAAATAACTCCAATAAGTGCTTACCTCAACATTAGAGGTTTGTTTGCAGGGAGTTTTTTATTAGAAAGCTCAGAAATAGACGACAAACAAAACGCGCGTTCTATTATTTGTGCCAACCCCATTGCAGGTATTGAGTTAAAAGCAAACTCACTTAAAACCTCTTTTGGAAATGAAACTGAAACAAAATCTGTAGAAAAAATTGAATCCATTCAACAAGAACTTCATCAGTTTTTTAGCTCCTTCGAAATAGAAAATACCTACGAAGGCTTGAATGGCTTTTTCGGTTATCAATCGTTTGAATCGGTTAGGTATTTCGAAACTAAAAAAGCCAACCTTTGCCCAGTTGTTGATGAAACCATCCCTATTTTAGATTACCGTTTGTTTCAATACGTGATTTGTTTCAACCACTTTAACAACGAAATACATTTTATTGAAAATGCCACCAACAACCAAGCTTCTACCTTAGAGAAAATAGCTTCGGAAGTGTTAACAAAACGCAGTACTACCTACCCTTTTAGTTTAAAAGAAAAAGAAACGGCATTCGACACCGAGCAAGAATTTATTGAAAAAGTAAAAACCGCTCAAGCTCATTGCCAAAAAGGTGATGTCTTCCAACTGGTGTTATCCAGAAAATTTAAGGTGGGTTACCATGGCGATGAATTCAATGTGTACAGGGCTTTACGCCACATCAATCCATCGCCCTATTTGTTTTATTTCGATTACGGTTCATTTAAAATATTTGGTTCTTCGCCCGAAGCTCAAATACGCATTGCTGACAACGAAGCATTGATTAACCCTATTGCAGGAACTTTTAAACGAACAGGCGACAAACACCAAGACGAACAATTGGGTTTAAAATTGTTGGACGACAAAAAGGAAACTGCCGAACATTCGATGTTGGTAGATTTAGCTCGAAACGATTTAAACAGACATTGCACCAATGTTGAAGTTTCTGAATACAAATCCATCAAGTTTTTTAGTCACGTTATACACATGGTATCTACCGTTAAAGGTAAATTGGGTAAAGGAGCAAATGGCATTGATATTTTAGCCGACACCTTTCCAGCAGGAACGTTATCTGGCGCACCAAAAGTAAGAGCGATACAACTGCTTGCCGAAATAGAAAAAGACCCGCGAAGCTTTTATGGTGGTAGCATAGGTTTTATCGATTTTAATGGTGAAATCAATCAAGCCATTATTATCCGTTCGTTTTTAGCGAAAAACAACGAAATATTTTACCGTGCTGGTGCAGGAGTGGTACTCAAATCAAATCCAACAAATGAATTACAAGAAGTAAACAACAAACTTGCTGCACTAAGAAAAGCCTTGGTTGAAGCACAAAATTTTTAAGTTATGCGATTATTAATGTTAGACAATTACGATTCATTCACCTACAATTTGGTGCAATTAATCAAAGACCATTCAACCATAGCAGTTGATGTATATAGAAACGATGAAATTTCCTTGCAAGAGGTCAACCAATACGACAAAATTGTGCTTTCTCCGGGTCCTGGTTTGCCAAGCAATTCTGGTATTTTGTGCGATATCATTAAAACCTATCAGCACAGCAAAGCCATATTTGGAGTTTGTTTGGGCATGCAAGCCATTGGTGAGGTTTTCGGGGCTAAACTAATCAACTTACCAGAACCTTTGCATGGTGTTTCAACTCCAGTTAAACACAATAACAGCTTTTTGTTTAAAGGTGTTCCTGAAACGTTTAATGTGGGTAGATACCACTCTTGGGCTGTAGATGCTAAAACAATTTCTAAGGATTTTATTATTAGTGCAGAAGATGAAAATGGAATTGTAATGGCTATCGAACACCGACAGCTAAACATTAGTGGCGTTCAATTCCATCCAGAAAGTATTTTAACCGAACATGGAAAAACCATTTTGACCAACTTTTTAAACTATTAATCATGAACTTTAAATCAACCATAGAACAAATTATGCAAGGCTATCACTTGAGTGCTTCCGAAGCTTTTTCGGTAATGAGCAAATTAGGTGATGGAGCATACAACGACAGCCAAAAAACTGCCTTAATTATTGCCTTAAGCAGTCGCGATTTGTCGTTAGAAGAAATTGCTGGTTTCCGAAATGCTTTATTGGAATTGAGCGTAAAAACCACACTTACCTCTTACAATGCCATTGATTTATGCGGAACTGGTGGCGACGAAAAAAACACCTTTAACATTTCTACGTTGGCCTCTTTTGTAGTTGCTGCTGCCGGTTACAAGGTTGCAAAACATGGTAATTACGGCGTTTCTTCAGTGAGTGGTTCATCCAATGTGCTAGAAAAACTAGGCTACAAATTTTCTGCTGATTCATCCAAATTAGAACGAGAATTAAACGAATTAAACATTTGTTTTTTACATGCTCCACTCTTCCACCCTGCACTAAAAAATGTTTCTGATACTCGAAAACAATTGGGCATAAAAACCATTTTCAATTCACTTGGTCCGTTGGTAAATCCTGCACGAACAAAAAAACAATTTGTGGGTGTTTACAATTTAAAATTAGCGCGTTTGTATCACTATTTGCTTCAGCAAGATGCAAAAGATTATGTGGTAGTGCATGCCTTAGATGGTTACGACGAAATTTCGCTAACCTCATCGGTACAATACTTCTCCTCAACAGGCGAACAATTACTAGAACCGAGCGATTTTGGTTTAGGAATAAATACCCAACAACAACTTTACGGTGGCGAAACGCTGGATGATGCCTTAGTTATTTTCAAAAAAGTAATTGCAAACGAAGGCACTGCAGTACAAACCAATGCCGTACTAGCCAATGCAGCAGCAGGTATTCAATGTTTTGAAAACAACAAATCCTTACCCGAATGTGTAGCTATAGCTAAAGAAGCCATAGTGAGTGGTAAAGCCAATCAATTATTAAAAAAACTGATAGAAATTCAATAACCATGTTACAAGAAATTATAGAAAATAAACGCAAAAAAGTGGAGCAACAAAAGCAACTTTATCCTACAAAATTATTAGAGCAAAGTATTTATTTCGATTCAAAATGTGTTTCGTTAAGTCATTACCTTACACGTAAAGATAAATCAGGAATTATTGCTGAGTTTAAACGAAAATCGCCATCAAAAGGAGTGATTAACGCTTATGCAGATGTTTTAGAAACTACCTTGGGCTACATGCAAGCAGGAGCTTCGGCTTTATCGGTTTTAACCGAACAAGATTATTTTATGGGTAAAAGCGAGGATTTAACCATTGCAAGAAATGCCAATTATTGTCCCATTTTAAGAAAAGATTTTACGGTTGATGAATATCAAATTATTGAAGCAAAATCGATTGGAGCTGATGCCATTTTATTGATTGCAGCAGCTTTAGAAAAAGACCAAATAAAAAACTTGCACCAATTGGCAAAATCTCTAGGATTAGAAGTCTTGTTCGAAATACACGGGAAAGACGAGCTAGACAAAGTACCCGATTCAGATTTAATTATTGGCGTAAACAATCGCAATTTAAAAACCATGGAGGTTGATTTAAAAACATCGTTCGACATCATTAACGAACTACCCAAAACTTCCTTATTAATTTCAGAAAGTGGCTTATCGAATGTAGAAGATGTAAAACAACTAAAAGAAGCAGGCTATCAAGGGTTTTTAATGGGTGAACATTTTATGCGAACACCAAATCCTGCGGAAGCTTTAAAACAATTCATCACTAAACTAAATGCCTTATGATAGTAAAAGTGTGTGGTTTAAATAATGTTGAAAATTGTTTAGCAATTGATAAATTAAAGCCCGATTTGGTTGGAATGATATTTTATAAAAAATCTCCACGCTACATTGGTGAAACCATTTTACCAAAAACCAAGACTAAAAAAGTGGGCGTTTTTGTAAATGCTACACTTGGTGAAATACTTTCGGCGGTTGAAAAGCACCAACTAAGTTATGTTCAACTTCACGGTAACGAACCTATCGTTTTAGCAAAGGCACTACAAGAAAATGGTGTTAAAATCATCAAGTATTTTGGTATAGACAATACTATCGACAACTTAAAAATGGTTGAATGGGAACGGTACAGCACCTATTTTGTTTTCGATACCAAAGGCAAACAATTTGGCGGTATTGGTGCAAAATTCAATTGGAATTTACTCGACGATTATCAACTCAGCACCCCTTTTTTATTGGCTGGAGGTATATCGGTTAAAGATGTTGCTACCATCAAAAAAATAAAACATCCAGCATTTGTGGGTGTTGACATCAACAGCAAGTTTGAACTCGAACCAGGAATTAAAAATATTGAACACGTAAAACGATTTATCAATGCAATGAGATAATGGTCAGTTCGAGTGTCCCGCATTTCAGCGAGACGTATCGAGAACAAAATTATTTTAAAACAAACTACACTTCGACAAGCTCAGTGTGACATAAAAAATTATAATGATGAACTTAAAAAATAACAGACCTAAACCTACCAACGGATTTTATGGTGAATTTGGAGGCGCTTACATCCCCGAATTGCTTTATCCGAATGTAAAAGAATTGGAATTTAATTATCAAGAAATTATCCAAGAGCCTTCGTTCCAAAAGGAATACCAACAATTGCTCAAAGATTATGTGGGCAGACCAACACCTTTGTATTTTTCAGAAAAATTATCGAAAAAATACGGTGCCAACATTTTCTTAAAACGAGAAGATTTAAACCACACTGGAGCACATAAAATCAACAATGCTATTGGTCAGGTTTTAGTTGCAGAGCGTTTGGGTAAAACCAGAATTATTGCCGAAACTGGAGCAGGGCAACATGGTGTTGCAACTGCTACAGCTTGTGCTTTACGTGGCTTAAAATGTATTATTTACATGGGCAAAATTGATGTGGAACGCCAAGCACCAAACGTACAACGCATGAAGATGCTTGGAGCAGAAGTTATTCCTGTTGAATCTGGTAGTCAAACCTTAAAAGATGCTACCAACGAAGCCATTCGCGATTGGATTAATCATCCCACCGACACGCATTATGTAATTGGTTCGGTGGTAGGTCCTCACCCATTTCCTGATATGGTGACTATTTTTCAATCGGTGATTAGCGAGGAAATTAAAAAGCAATTGAAACAACAAACTGGTAATGCAAACCCAACTCACGTCATTGCTTGTATTGGAGGAGGAAGTAATGCTGCTGGAGCTTTTTATCATTTCATCAACAACAAAAATGTGCAATTGATTGGTGTTGAAGCTGCTGGTCATGGTGTACATTCTGGTAAAACTGCAGCAAGTTTAGCCAAAGGAACCGATGGAATTATTCACGGATTTATGACCAAACTGATGCAAACCAGCGACGGACAAATTGTTGAACCACATTCTATTTCTGCAGGGTTAGATTATCCTGGTGTTGGACCATTACACGCTCATTTATTTACCTCAAAAAGAGGTCAGTTTATTAGCATAACCGACAAGGAAGCCTTGCATGCTGGTTTTGATTTAACCAAAACAGAAGGCATTTTACCTGCTTTAGAATCGGCACACGCCTTAGCAGCATTAAACAAATTAAAGTTTTCAAAAACCGATGTGGTGGTAGTAAACCTTTCGGGACGTGGAGACAAAGATTTAACCACCTATTTAAATCACTTGTAAAATGAATAAAACCAACACATACATAGCCAATCGAAAAAACATTTTATCGATTTACTTTACTGCGGAACACCCAACAAAAGGTTCTACTCAAGAAATGATAACATCTTTGGCTCAATCGGGTGCTGACATGATTGAAATTGGAATACCTTTTTCTGACCCATTAGCCGATGGACCAGTCATACAAAAAAGCAGTAAAATAGCACTCGAAAATGGTTTTTTGCTCGATAACTTGTTTAACGACATTAAAGCTGTTTATCAAGAAGTAAAAATACCGTTAGTATTAATGGGATATTTTAATACCGTGCTGGCTTATGGAATCGAGAACTTTTTAAAACAGTGCAAAGCAGTAAATATCGATACGGTTATACTCCCTGATTTACCACCCGAAGTTTATGAAAAACAATACCATAAACTATTTAAAAAGTATGGAGTTGCACCAGTGTTTTTGATTACTCCTCAAACTCCACTAGAGCGATTAAACTACATCAACAACTTATCTAACGCTTTTATTTATGCTGTGGCTGACAATAGCATTACAGGTTCTAAAAGTGGCTTTTCGGCTAAACAAGTGGCGTATTTTAAACGAATAAAACAATACCCGTTTAATGTGCCTGTAATTATTGGTTTTGGTATTTCTGATAAACAAACTTATACCGAAGCTTGTAAATACGCCAACGGAGTAATTATAGGTTCGGCATTTATAAAAGCCATAGACCAAACCAAAAACATCAGTACCGCTATTCAACAATTTATTAAAAGCATTCGTGAAACACCTCAATAAATTGTCAGTTCGAGTCTTTCTGAAAGAAAGGTATCGAGAACAAGCTTTTTATAAACATTAAAAATAAAAGACATGATTATACAATTAAAACAACACATTAGCCAAGAAACCGAACAGCAAATTGAACACTATTTGCAACAACAAGGTTACCAAGTATCGAAAGTAAAAACACAGTTTCAGCAATACTTAATATTGTTGGGAAAAGCCAAAATCGATATTCGTAAAATTGGCAGCCTTAATGGTGTTGATGATATTCATTTTGTTGACGATGCTTACCAATTGGTTTCACGCACATGGAAAACCGCTCCTACCATTATTGATTTAGGCAACGACATTAACATTGGTGGCGACCAGTTTAGTATTATGGCTGGACCATGTTCCATTGAACACGAAGAACAAGTCATTGAAATTGCTGATTTTTTAGTAAAAAATGGCATAAAAATTATGCGTGGTGGAGTTTTTAAACCGCGAACATCGCCTTATGCTTACCGCGGAGGTGGAATAGATTCGCTTAAAATGTTTAGTCGAGTGTGTAAAGACCGTAGCTTAAAATTAATTACCGAGGTAATGGACAGCTCGCAAATTGACGACATGCTGCCTTACGTAGATATTTTCCAAGTGGGCACACGAAATGCACAAAACTTTAACTTGTTAGATGCCTTGGGTAAAAACGACAAAGCCGTGATGCTTAAACGTGGTATGTCGGGCACGATTGAGGAATTGCTACAAGCTGCGGAGTATGTGTTTTCAAGTGGTAACGAAAAAATTATTTTGTGCGAGCGTGGTATACGTACCTTTGAAAAAGCTTACCGAAATACCTTAGATTTAAATGCCATAGCTATTTTAAAAGACAAGTCGCATTTGCCTGTTGTTGCCGACCCCTCGCACGGTATTGGCATACGTAAATACGTGGAGCAAATGGCACTAGCAAGTATGGTTTGTGGTGCCGATGGTATGATTATAGAAACACACCCCATACCCGAAAAAGCACTCTCCGACGGACAACAAACCCTTAACTTTTTTGAGATGGAACAATTGGTAAATAAAGCAAATAAAATAAGTGCAATGAGTTTGTAGTTTTGGTTATATTTGGTGAACATATAGTGCGAATAAATACACCGGTGTACTTATTCGGAGGTTGTACTTAATTAAATGATTTTAGACCCACATCAATATCATTCAAGTTGGAGAATCAAATCTAGACCAAACCAAATCGAGCCCGGAAGTTCAACAAAAGTATATAGGTATATGAATGAAGAGTATATCGATCAGTTTTTGAAAACTGGACGGTTAAAATTGAGTTCATATGAATCAAACCGTAAAACGGAGGACAAAATAAGACAAGATGATTTTGAAGGGTATCACACTTATCGAATATTAAATAGAAATCGAACAAATGGTGCAGAACTAAAAGTAAATGACAGAGATGTCCATAGAATTCTTTGTTGTAGCCTTGAATTTGATAAAAAGTTCTATTGTAACTACTTCAAAGTGGATGGTTGCATGGAAATAAGTAATGCTTTTGCCTTTGGGTATGAAATAGCAAAGGTCTTGGAAGAATATGGTTATGGGATGGAAGGTTTAGTAGACTACGTTGATGAAAAAATCAACTACTTACTTTTAGAACAGTTTCCTGAACTTCCCGACTTACCTAACGAGCCGAAAATGCAAGATCTATTTATTTATATTGACGCTATAACTCGATTGGACCCTGGACCATTTTATAAAAAACCTAAGAAATTTATACCGGAGAAAGAATATAGAATTACCTGGAAATGCAAGGCAAATCATGATATTTTTATCGATTGCCCAGGGGCTATAAAGTATTGTAAAAAGATTTGAAACAATAATTAAGTACAACAAAACCTATAAGCAATAGCACCCTGCGGGATGCTACTGCTCATAGCCGAGCCGTTAAATCCTATTCAACCCTTCGACAACATCATATGCCGTAATGTTATTCCCTTCAACTACTAACTTACTTTGTAAATAAAACGGTTCACGTTTCGTTAATATTTTTTAACATATCGCCCATTTAATCCTCCTATTTATCAGCTATAAAAAGGTATTTTTGACAAGTAACTTTTTGTCCATTTATATTTGTGAACCAGTAACGTAACAATGACTTTGCTTAACTATTTCAATCTTCAATTTATACTGCTAAAAAGGCAATTGATAGATTTTGGCTTACAACCGTGGTTAGGTTTTTTAATAGTGCTGATAACGTTTTATGGTTTTTCCATTTACTTGTTCACCACAACAACTTTTGCCAATTATATCTACGCTATTCTTGCCACTGGGTTAGTTTTTAAACATAACGAAATCAAAAAAAATAATTTTTTAAAATTTACTTTTACCATCTCTTTTTATTATAAAATTAGGCTCCTTGAAAACTTAATTACTATTGCTCCATTTATATTGTTCCTATGTATTTATAAAGCATTTTATTCAGCATTAATTGTGCTATTTATTTCAATGGTTTTAATTTTTTACAATAACGGAAAACAATTTTCATTAACCATCCCTACTCCTTTTTATAAAAAACCATTCGAGTTTATTGTTGGGTTTAGAAGTTGGTTTTTAATCTTTGCTTTAAGTTATTTCCTTACCGCAATGTCTGTAATTTATCAAAACTTTAATTTGGGTATCTTCTCGCTAATATTGGCTTTTTTGGTCTGTTTTTCATTTTATAACGAACCCGAAAGCGAATTTTATGTTTGGGTTCATAAGTTAAGTGTAAACAAGTTTCTTTTTGATAAAATAAAAACCGCCATATTGTTTTCAACCTTAATTACGCTGCCCATAACATTGGTTATGTTGTATTTTTTCAAACAAAACATACATGCCATTATAGGTTTTCAGCTCTTAGGTTATTGTTATTTAGTAACTATTATACTAGCAAAATATTCAACCTATCCACAAAAAATGAATTTACCTCAAGGCGTTTTGTTTGCCATTAGTATTGCAATTCCTCCTTTTTTATTAGGGCTAATTCCTTTTTTCTATATGCAATCTGCTAAACGCCTCAAAGATATTTTAGAATGATAAAAATTGAAAACTTATATAAATCGTTCGGGTCAAAAAAAGTTTTGTCGAACATCAACCTAACTTTTGAAGAAGGAAAGGTTTATGGTATTGTTGGAGAAAATGGTGCTGGAAAAACCACTCTATTCAATTGTATTACAGGTATAGAAAAGTTTGACGGGATAATTTCTGCAAACTTTAACCCACTTAAAGACCACATCGGATACTTACAAACAGAACCTTTTTATTTTTCAAAAATTACAGGAAAAGAATACATACAATTACTTTGCAATGCGCGAGATAAACAAATAGGTAACTTGGAGGCTAGAAACGTTTTTGACTTGCCACTTAACCAATATGCCAATACGTATTCAACTGGCATGAAAAAGAAACTGGCATTAATGGCCATTTTGTTTCAAGAAAACGAGTATTTGATATTTGACGAACCTTTTAATGGTGTAGATATTCAAAGCAACATTATCATACTCGACATTTTAAAAGAGCTAAAAAAATTGGGCAAAACGATAATAATCTCTTCCCATATATTTTCAACATTAAACGATATCTGTGATGAAATCCATTTAATGAAAGATGGACAATTTATTAAAAAAGTTTACAAAGACGAATTTGGTGTATTAGAGCAAGAGATGAAAGAAATACTTATCGGTGATAAAATTGCAAAACTTGATTTGAAATAAACCTGACTAATTCTTACCCAATCTTTCTAAAATATCGTTAGCTGAAATATTATTCCCTTCAACCACCAATTTACTTTTTAAGTAATACGGTTCGCGTTGAGTTAATAAATCAGATACAAACTGTTTAAGTTCTATTTCGTTTTTACCAGCAATTAATGGTCGTTGTTGCTTGGCTGTTAACAAACGGGAACTTAACATGCCCGCATTGTATTTTAAATAAACACTCGTGCCATTTTGATTTACCAGTTCCATGTTATTGTTAAAAATAGGCGTGCCACCTCCTAAAGCCAATACAAAACCTTGGTGCTGGTTTATGGTTTGTTTTAAAACAGTAGTTTCTAAATCTCTAAAATAGGTTTCTCCATGTTGGCTAAAAATTTCAGCAATCGTTTTTCCTTCCTTTTCTTCAATCAATTGGTCTAAATCAAAAAAAGTCATATTTAGTTTTGCTGCCAATTTCTTGCCCAAGGTAGATTTTCCGCTACCCATAAAGCCTACTAAAAATATGTTGTTTTTGTTGTTCATTGATATAGATGGCGGCTTAGGTCCGCCATGACGTATTTAAATACTTTTTTCTTTCAACTTTATACTTTTTAACTCAATGGTGTATTCGGTTCTTTAGCCATGGTGTTGTACACCATTTTAGAAACAAATGCTGGAAAAAATTTACTTAAAAACACCACCAATTTTCCTTGTGCAGTTAATACCACTTGTCGTTTACGGTTTACTACGCCATTGTAAATGTGAGTTGCCACTTCTTCGGCAGTCATCATTTTATCTTCTTCTCGTGGCGATTCTCCTTGAGCACTACCATCGGCAGCCAAAGCAGTATTTCGTATGTTAGATGCTGTAAATCCTGGGCAAGCAATCATTACGTGCAATCCTTTCTTGATGTTTTCGGTACGCAAAGCCTCCAAAAAACCTTGCATGGCAAACTTCGAAGCTGAATAACCTGTTCTTCCGGGTAAACCCACAAAACCAGCAATAGAAGAAACGCCAACTACCGAACCTTTTTCTTTTAACAAATGTGGCAAAGCATATTTGGTACAATACAGCGTTCCAAAAAAGTTAATCTGCATTACTTGTTCAATCACACTCAATTCGGTATCATTTAAAATAGCTCGCATCGATATTCCTGCATTATTAATCAACACATCTATTTTACCAAACTTGGCAATGGTTTCGTCAATTATTCGTTTGCAATCTGCTGCAAGAGCAACATCAGAAACTACACTTAAAACTTCTATTCCTTTTTGTGTTAACCATTGGGCTGTTTCTTCTAAATTGGTAGCATTTCTACCTGTTATAACCAACTTAGCACCTTCGTTTCCAAACTTTTCAGCACAAGCTTTACCAATGCCCGATGATGCTCCTGTAATAATGACTACTTTATTTTTCATGCACAAATTTTTAAGCAGCAATTTTAATGCTCACTTTTGCAAACAAAGATATACAAATGCAAATTATAGAAGTAACCAATAAGCAAACAACTCAAGATTTTTTAAACTTACCTTGGCTCATCTATAAAAACGATAAAAATTGGATACCTCACATTAAACAAGATATAGAAAAGGTTTTCGACCCCAAACAAAACAAAGCTCATACTACCGGCAAAATTATTCGCTGGATTTTAAAAGACCACCAAAACAAGACCATAGGGCGAATTGCTGCTTTTATAAATTATGAGTTGGCCGAGTCGTTTAAACAACCAACTGGTGGTTTAGGTTTTTTTGAATGTATAAACGATAAAACTGCTGCTTTTAAATTGTTTGATACTGCCAAAGAATGGTTACAACAACATGGTATGGAAGCTATGGATGGCCCAATTAATTTTGGAGAAAAAAACATGTTTTGGGGTTTGCTGGCTGAAAATTTCACCGAAATGAGTAGTTATGGCATGAACTACAACCCTCCATATTATGTTAATTTTTTTGAAGATTACGGCTTTCAAATTTATTACAAGCAGTTGATGTACAAACGCGACATGAAAACACCTGTAAACGATTTATTTGCAGAAAAAAGCGAACGAATTTTTCAACGAAAAGAATATTCCATTGCCAATGTTAGAAAATTAAGTTTAGACCAAATAGCTGCTAACTTTAGAACGGTTTATAACGATGCTTGGGGTGGACACAATAATTTTAAGGACATGACCTTAAAAACTGCACGAGAAATTATGCAGACCTTAAAACCCATTTACGACAAAGACATCATGATTTTTGTCTATTACAAAGATTCGCCAATTGCCTTTTTTATAAACATCCCCGAACTCAACGAAATTTTTAAACACGTTAACGGTAATCTAAACTGGTGGGGCAAACTCAAGTTTCTTTACTACAAATGGAAAATACAACGCACTACTATGGTAGGAATTGTTTTTGGTGTTAGCCGTAAGTTCCAAGGTAAAGGTATTGAAGCCGCTATGATTAAGTGGAGTCAAGATAATATTGTTCCTTTAAATCGATACCAACAAACAGTTTTAACTTGGATTGGCGATTTTAATCCAAAAATGCTAAAAGTGAGCGAAAATTTAGGAGCTAAAGTTTACCGAACCTATCATACTTACCGTTATTTATTTGACCGAAGTAAAGAATTTGAGCGCTGTCAAATCCTTGAATAACACTGTTTATCAGTAGCTTGAAATAAAAACGGAAAAAAAGCCAGTATATGTTTTGCTAATTAAAATAAGGAAATTATATTTGCACTCCTTTTTAGGAGACCTGGTAGCTCAGCCGGTAGAGCATTTCACTTTTAATGAAAGGGTCCTGGGTTCGAATCCCAGCCAGGTCACAAAAAATCCCGTTAAATAACGGGATTTTTTTATTTATTAATCTTCCATTTTTTCGAATTCTATCTTAAAGAAAGTGCCTCCTTGTTCCAATCGTTTGATTGTTCCATTCAGTTGTTCAGTAAAAATGTGTATCAATTGCGTTCCTAACGATGTAGAATTTTCAAAATCAAAATCTTTTGGCATACCAACTCCATTATCGCCAATTATCATTTCAAACATCACAGCACTTATTGGTTTAATTTCAATGGTAATAACACCTTCTGTTTTACCAACAAAGGCATATTTCAACGAATTAGAAATCATTTCATTAATGATCAACCCTAAAGGAATTAAGGTTTTAGAACTCATCTCCACATCAGGTAAATCAATGTTTAAATTGATTTTAACCCCCATGTTGTAATCTTTAACCAAATCTTTAATTAAAGGCGTAAAGTGTGTTTTAATATTAATTTCTTTTAAGTTCTCAGAGTTATACATCTGTTCATGCAAACGAGCAATGGACAACACCCTATTTTGGGTTTCTTCAAACATTTTACCAATTCTTTCATCGTCAACTTCATTGGCTTGTAAGCGAATTAAGCTACTTACCACTTGCAAACTGTTTTTAACCCGATGATGAATCTCTTTCAACATCATGTTTTTTTCTTCATTTTTACGCTGTGCCTCGTTTTTTTGAACCTCCAATAATTCATTAATTACCACCTTTTTACGATAGCCTCGATAGATGTATAATATTATAATTAAGGTAAAAATAAAGGCTACAATAAAGAATATAGCAGTAATTCTATTTCGTAAGGTTTTTAATTGTTGAATATCGTTTTCCTTCACTAGCAATTCGTTTTCTTTAGCAGCTCGTTCCAAATCGTACTGCGACTGTTGTTTTAACGCATTAAGTTCAGTACTTGTATTTCTAATACTATCCTTCATTTGATGATACAACTCTTGCATATTAAAGGCTTGCTCCCATTTTTTCTCATATTTATAAATCTCACTTAAAAACCGAGCTGCATTTTTTATTCCCTCAATTAATCCTAATTCTTGGGCTAGATGAAGCGATAATAGTCCATGCATCTTTGCAGATTCTATGTTTCTTGATTCAAACTCAAGGTCACTAATATTTGAATGTATTTTTATTAAACCTGGCTTATCGTTTATTTCTTCTCGAATTTTTAACGATTCTTGATAAAAATGCAAGGCGGTATCTAATTTATTTTCAGCTTTATAAATTGTACCTATATTACTCAACGAAATTGCTATACCTGCTTTATCATTTATGGATTGTCGTAATTCTAACGATTGGTTATAATAAAACAAGGCTAAGCCAATATTTTGTTTGTTTCTATAAATTGCTCCAATATTATTAAGTGTTGTGGCTAAACTTTTTTTGTCATTTAATGTTTCTTTAACAGCAAGCGACTTCTGGTAGTAATCAAGCGCTCTATCTAAATCTCCTTGATTAATATAGATGATACCGATGTTATTAAATGTTTCTGCAATACCCTGTTTATCGTCTATTTTTTCACGAATCTTCAACGATTTATGATAATAATCTAAGGCTTTTACGATTTCTCCTTTATCATCGTAAATAAATCCAATATTATTTAATGCCCCAGCTAGAGTTCTCAAATAACTAAGGCGCTCTTTTTTTGTAATACTATTATTAATTAAATGAGGTTTAAGAACAATAATCGATTGCTCACACAATTTTATTACCGTATCAATGTTGGTCATGTACATCGCATCCGACAAATCGAGGTAGGCTTTTGCTAATGAAGTATCGTGAGTAGCGGTATTAATAATTTGACTAATGGAGTCTATTTTCATTTTATGAAAATCAGAAAACTGACCAAAACACACGCTCTTGCTCATAAAAAGCAACACTAAAGGTATGATTTTCAATAAATTCATGAATTAAAATTAGTTAATTATTAACGAACTAAATTAAAAGCATTATTTTTTGTTTATTTGTGTTTTAATGCCCACGTGGTGAAATTGGTAGACACGCCATCTTGAGGGGGTGGTTTGAGTAATCATGTGCTGGTTCGAGTCCAGTCGTGGGCACATTAAAATTATTGCAATTCTGAAAGAATTAACCAACGATCGGTTTTCTCATCGAGTTGCTTGGTAACATACCCTAATTTTTGAGTAATTTTTAACAATTCCTGATGGTCAGTAATGTTGTTGTTCAATTTATCTTCTAATTCACTTTTTTGAACCTCAAGAGCTGGTAATTCTTTCTCCAATTGCTCTAATTCAAATTTTTCTTTGTACGAAAGTTTGTTTTTTGGTTTCTCGACAATGTTGTTGTTTAATTCAGTTGCCAATGCCATGTTATTTTTTTCTTTCTCTACTTGCTTTTCAGCTTGCTTTTCTTGTGCTTCTTTTTCCTTTAATTCCAATCTATAATCAGAATACCTTCCTGTATAATCTTTTATCTTCCCATCACCTTCAAAAACAAATAAATGGTCAACCAATTTATCCATAAAATAACGGTCGTGGGTAACCACTAACAAGCACCCTTGAAACTCTTCCAAGAAATTTTCTAGAACATTTAAGGTAACAATATCCAAATCGTTGGTTGGCTCATCTAAAATCAGGAAATTGGGGTTTTTCATTAAAATGGTCAACAAATACAACCTACGTTTTTCACCACCACTCAACTTCTCTACAAAATTATAGTGCATTGAACGTGGGAACAAAAACTTTTCCAACAATTGTGCTGCTGTCATTGTTTTACCCTTGGTTAAAGGGATAAACTCAGCAATATCTTTAATTACCTCAATAACTTTTTTGTCGTCTTTTAAATTTATTCCTGCTTGGGTATAATACCCATAAACTACGGTTTCTCCCACACTTACTTTTCCACCATCAACTTCTTGTAACCCCATAATAATGTCTAAAAAGGTGGTTTTACCAACTCCATTTTTACCAACAATACCTATACGTTCGTTTTTCTTAAAAACGTAGTTAAAATCATTCAAAATGGTTAAATCTCCAAACGATTTTTTTAAGTGATGAAGCTCCAAAATTTTACTACCCAAACGCGACACATTAACAGCAATATCTACTTTCGTTTTATCTAAACGTTGATGAGCGGTTTTTTCAGTTTCGTAAAATGCATCTTCGCGCGATTTTGCTTTTGTACTCCTTGCCTTAGGCATTCTTCTCATCCAATCTAACTCTTTCCTATAAAGGTTTTGAGCTTTATCCACGTTGGCTTCAAAAATTTCAATACGCTCTTGTTTTTTTTCTAAAAAGTAACTGTAATTTCCCTTATAACGATACAGGGTTTCATTATCCAATTCAATAATCTCGTTACAAACTCGTTCTAAAAAATACCTGTCGTGAGTTACCATTAAGATGGTCATGTTTTCTTTCGACAAATGATTTTCCAACCATTCAATCATGTCTAAATCCAAGTGATTGGTAGGCTCATCTAAGATAATAAAATCGGGCTCTTCAATTAATACTTGAGCCAAGGCAATACGTTTTTGTTGTCCTCCTGAAAGCTCTCCTATTTTTTGGTCGAGATGATGAATATTTAGTTGTCCTAAAATTTGTTTTATCCTTGTTTCATAATCCCAAGCTTGTAACTCGTCCATTTTATTAAATGCCAACTGCATTTTTTCGTTATCGTTTGGATGAAGCAATGCGTCTTCGTATTCTCTAATAGCATCTATTTCGGGCGAATTGGCTTTAAAAATGGTTTCAAATATGGTATGCTCAGGCTTAAACTGAGGGGTTTGATGCAAATAACCCACCTTAATATCTTTTCTAAAAATAACATTACCCGAATCTTGAGTTTCGAATCCCGCAAGTATTCGTAAAAAAGTAGATTTTCCCGTACCATTTTTAGCAATAAAAGCCACTTTCTGCCCCTTATCAATTCCAAAAGTAATTTTATTAAACAAGGTTCTTATTCCGTACGATTTCGTAAGCTCTTCTACTGATAAATAGTTCATTAAGGGTTTCTTTAAATAAAATGTTGGCAGGCTATTTTTTCTTCAATACTCGCTCTAATGCTAGAGCAGCATAATCGTAATCAGAAACTATTGATAAGGTTTTTCTAAAATCTTTTTCAGCATTTAATAAATCACCTAATTTCTCATAACTCAACCCCCGATTGTAATAAGCAGTATAATACAACGGCGAAATTTCTATGGCTCGAGAATAATAGTCAATGGCAACATTATAATCTCCTAAATATTCTTGATTAATGTATGCGATGTTAAAATAGGGTTCTCTAAATGGTTGAATTTTCAACATTTTTTCATAAGTTTCTATAGCTTCATCATATTTACCCATTAGTTGTAAAGTGTAACCATAGTTATATAATGCTTCAGAACTTTTAGGTTTAATTTTTAGGGCATTTTTAAAATATTCTACCGCTAAATTTTTATCCTGATTAATATGCAAAACACCCAATTGGATATAAGCATCATAATAGCCTTTCTCTTGTTCTGTGGCAGTTATGTAACTTGATATAGCTTTGGCTGTATCATTTTTTTCTTGAAAAATCATTCCTTTTAAATAATATGCTTCGGCGGCATATACATTTATTTTAAGTGCAGCATCAGCATACTCTATAGCTTGTTTATAGTTTTGAATTAGAAATGCTAACCAACCTAATTCTATTCGAGCCTGAACATTTCTATTATCTATTAACAAGCATTTATCTAAAGTTCTTTTTGCCTCGGCAAAGCCTTCTTCTTTTTTATACAATTCTGCCTTTAACAAATAAAATTCAGGTACCAATGAGTCTATTTTAATTGCCCTATCAATATCTTCAATAGCCATTGGCACATCACCATATTTTTGGTATAATCGAGCTCTTTTAATATAAAGTGATGGATTACTTGGATTTGACTTTAACTCATTATTAACGGATTCAAAATCAATGGCTTTCGCCATATCTACCGAATCTTTTGGGTTTGTCTGTTCAACTACAGGTTTTACATCTCCTTTACAGGAATAAAATAAAACACTAATTATCAATATAAATGCACTTGTAACTTTCATAGGTATTTAAATTAGTCGGAAGCGGGAAGACCGAAGCTAGAAATTTGTACTTCCGACTTCGGTCTTCCAACTGATAACTTTTTTTATATTAGAACTTATTCTTGAACTGGAACCTTATTTAAAATGTCCATAATTTTTTTCTCTAACTCACTCATCAATTCAGGGTTGTCTAATAACAATGCTTTTACAGCATCTCTACCTTGACCCAATTTGGTTTCGCCATAACTAAACCAGCTACCAGCTTTTTTTATAATATTATGGTCTACACCTAAATCAATAATTTCTCCAACTTTAGAAATTCCTTCGCCATACATGATATCAAACTCTGCTTTTCTAAATGGTGGTGCCACTTTGTTTTTTACAATTTTTATTCTTGTTCTGTTTCCTGTAATTTCCTCTCCATCTTTAATTTGAGTAGCTCTTCGTACATCAATTCTAATCGAAGCATAGAACTTAAGTGCATTACCACCAGTTGTAGTTTCTGGGTTACCAAACATAACTCCAATTTTATCTCTTAACTGATTAATAAAAATGGCCGTGCAATTTGCTTTGTTAATCGAACCCGTCAATTTTCTTAATGCTTTCGACATTAAACGAGCTTGTAATCCCATTTGAGAGTCGCCCATTTCACCTTCAATTTCTGCTTTTGGAGTTAACGCCGCAACCGAATCAATTACAATAATATCAACTGCACCTGAACGAATTAAGTTATCAGCAATTTCTAAAGCTTGTTCACCATTGTCTGGTTGTGAGATTAATAAATTCTCTACATCAATACCTAAAGCAGCTGCATAGGTTTGGTCAAAAGCATGTTCGGCATCAATAAAAGCAGCAATTCCACCTTTTTTCTGACATTCAGCAATAGCATGCAATGCTAATGTTGTTTTACCCGACGATTCTGGCCCATAAATTTCAATTATTCTACCTTTTGGATACCCGTTTACACCTAAAGCAATATCAAGGCTTAACGAACCCGAAGGAATCACATCTACTTCTATAACTGGTGCATCACCAAGTTTCATAACGGTTCCTTTACCATAAGTTTTTTCTAACCTATCCATGGTTAGTTGTAATGCTTTTAGTTTTTCTGCTTTTACTTCGCTCATCATCGTTTAATTTTATTGTTAGTTTAATTCGCTTAAAATTTGTTCTGCGTGGCTTTTAGTTACCACTTTATCAATTTTTTTTATAATAATCCCTCTTTCATCGATAACAAAAGTTGTTCTGTTTATTCCATCAAACAATTTACCCATAAATTTTTTAGGACCCCATACTCCATAAGAATTAATCAATTTTTTATCGGTATCTGAAAGTAAAGAAAAAGGTAAATCGTGTTTTTCAATAAACTGTAAATGTTTTTTTTCGGTATCGGCACTAACACCCAAAACTTCAAATCCTTTTTTCTTTAAAACCGAATAATTATCTCTGAGATTGCACGATTGAGTGGTGCATCCTGGCGTCAAATCTTTTGGATAAAAATAAAGAATGATTTTTTTTCCTTTATAATGTGATAAGTTATGAATCATCCCATCTTGATCTTTAATCTCAAAATCTGGTGCCTTATCTCCTTCTTTTAATGTGCTCATTCGCTATTTTACTAGGATTACTACTATAAATACAATAGCCACAAAATAAGAATTTCTTTTGTGATTTATTCATCGACAAGCAACGAATTTTGAACAAAATTTAGGCTAATTTTTTTGTTGAAATTTTATTAAAGTAATAAATACCTACAACTCCTATTAAAATAAAGATTACTGCAATAATTTCAGCCTGTGTAGCTTTAAATCCAAACACATTGTAATCTGGGTTTATTCGAATTTTTTCGATAAAAAAACGTTCAACTCCATTTAATATTAAATATAATGAAGTCATTACACCAGCTACATGTATTTTCTTTCTTGATAGCCATAAAATTCCAAAAGCAATAAATGACATAATGGTTTCATAAAACGGCGTTGGCCAAGCTTTTCCTGTAATACTTACTAAGCCCATTTGGGTAAAATCTTCCTGTAAATTTATACCCAACACATTTCCTGGATAATCAAACGCCCAAGTCCATTCAGGTAAAAAGCTCAACCATTCGGGCATAGGAGCATCGTTAGGCATTCCCCAGTCACCATCACCTGAAAGCTGACAACCTATCCGACCTATTCCATAAGCTAATAATAAAGCAGGAGCACAAGCATCAACAACATGCAAAGGTTTTAACCCTTTTTTCTTGGCATAATACAACACTGAACCACCACCAATAATTAATCCGCCATAAATACTTAGTCCACTTCCTGATAAAATGGTATCAATAGGATGAGCAATTAAACGGGGTAAATCCTCCACCATATCGAAAATTTTAGCACCCAAAATACCGCCGATAGCAGCAATAAATGTCATTGTTCCAACCAATTGAAATGGATGAACTTTTTCAATAATCGTTTTTGGCTCTGGTAATTTGTTTTTTTCAGCTTCTCGGTATTTTAAATAAACCATAATAGCTGCAAGAGCAATTCCGCCTAACCAGTTACCTCTAGATGATAAAATAAATGTTTGTGGATTAGCAGCCAATTCATCGTAATTTAAAATGGCCTCTAAAATTTTGAATCCTATAACAAAACCAAAAAGAGCATTACTAGCTAATTCCATTAAACTAGCTTTTGCACCTTTAATTACTGATTCTTCAATTGGAAATAACAAACCCAATTGTTCTTTTCGTTTCATTTCAAAAACAAAAAACTGATTTGCAGCTACAAAGGCAATAGCCACCATAAATCCAAACATTGGAAACGGTAAAACCAAGTTGGTTCCAAAAAGGTAATTGATTAAATCTGATAAAAATGGAAACATACTTTAGTTGTTTGTTTTATAGTAATTAGTTTATTGTATTGATAGCTGCTCTGTTTTTCAAATTAATCAACTCTCCTTCAACAACTCCTTCAGCATCAACATGAGAAAGTTTCATGGTTTGAATTGTATTTTCTAATAAAGCATTGTAAGGTACTTTAACTTTAATGTAATTCTCGGTAAATCCATTCAAAAAGCCATCATTGTTTTCACTTTCGAACAAAACATTGTATGTTGCTCCAATATGTTCTGAGTAAAACTGTCGACGTTTTTTTTCTGATAAAATATGAAGCATTTTGCTTCGTTTACTCCGCTCTTGTTTTGGAACAACTTCAGTCATTTTATTTGCAGTAGTATTTTGTCGTTCAGAATAGGTAAACACATGTAAATAGGAAACAGGCAATTCGTTCAAAAACTGATAAGTTTCTAAAAAATCTTCTTCAGTTTCACCTGGAAAACCAACTATTACATCAACTCCTATGCAAGCGTTTGGCATTAATTGTTTAATTTTAGTAACCCTGTCCACATACAGTTCTTTCATATATTTTCTACGCATCAGGGTTAAAATTTTGTTCGACCCCGATTGAAGTGGGATATGAAAATGAGGCATAAACTTGTTAGATTGACTTACAAAGGTAATAATCTCATTGGTGAGTAAATTTGGTTCAATCGATGAAATTCTAAAGCGTTCAATACCTTCAATCGTATCTAACTGTATTATCAATTCAAAGAAATTTTCATCATCACCTTGTCCAAAATCACCAATATTAACGCCTGTCAACACTACCTCGTGAACATCTGTTTTTGCGACTTCTTTGGCTACCTTTAGTGTTTCTTCAATACTATCGTTTCTACTTTTTCCTCGAGCTAATGGAATGGTACAAAAAGTGCAAAAATAATCACACCCATCTTGGATTTTTAAAAACGAACGAGTTCTATCACCTTTAGAGTATGATGGAACAAACTCATTTACTTCTTTAATTTTTGAAGCATGAATTACAGCTTTTCCTTCTTTTTGAATAGCAGAAAAATGTTCTACAATTTTAAATTTTTCGGATGCACCTAAAACCAAATCAACACCATAAATTTTAGCAATTTCTTCTGGTTTAAGTTGCGCATAACATCCTATAATAGCAATAAATGCATCAGGATTCACTTTTAAAGCTTTATTTACCAGTTGCTTACATTTTTTATCAGCGTTTTCGGTAACCGAACATGTGTTAATGACATAAACATCTGGAGTTTCATTAAATTCAACCCTTGCAAAACCTTCTTCCTCAAACATTCGAGCAATAGAAGATGTTTCTGAAAAGTTAAGTTTACAGCCTAAGGTATATAATGATACTTTTTTATTCGAAATCATAAGGCTACGAAGTTAATTATCAATTACCAATTATCAGTCATCAATTTTTCATTTTTAAAGTTTACTCCTTATATAATTAATATATTTGCCTTACGTTATAATGTTTTGCAATATCATTTCATGTTAAAATTTTTATTCAGTAAACAGTTTTTAATTCAAGTGGTTTTAGCCATTGTAGTAGTTTCAATATCTATTTGGTTATTGTTAAAATATATTGATGGCTACACGCATAATGGACAAACCATAACTGTTCCATCATTAAATGGTATGACTATTTCAGAAGTTGAAGCAATGTTGGCTGATAAAAATTTAAAATTCGAAATTTTAGACTCTGTTTACGTCGAAAAAGCTGAAAAAGGCGTTGTTTTAGACCAATCACCAGAAGGAAACGATTTGGTTAAAGAAAACAGAACCATTTATGTGACGGTTTCAAAAATTATTCCACCTAAAATTAGCTTGCCCGATGTTGTAGATATGTCGCAACGATTAGCTGTTGCTAAACTTGAAAGCTATGGTTTGAAAATTGGAAGGTTAGATTACATTCCTTCTGAATGTTTAAACTGTGTTGTAAAAATGAGTGTAAAAGGAAAACAAGTTTTTCCTGAAGACCAAATTGCAAAAGGCTCCACCATTAACCTAACTTTAGGTAGTGGAACAAGTAGCGAACAAGTTTTAGTTCCTTACTTAATTAACCTATCTAGAGAAGAAGCCATTTCTACATTACAACAATCTTTTTTAAATATTGGAGCAGAAATTTTCGAGGATTGTAAAACTAAAGCAGATTCAACTTCAGCTAAAGTTTACAAACAATCACCAAATAGAAGTGCTGGAAACGTAATTAATATGGGTTCTTCTGTTGATGTTTGGTTAACGAATGACGCTTCTAAAATCAACTATAATCCTCCAGTATTAACTGATTCACTAAATTTACAATAAAAGATAAGATGAATAAACTCTTAACCTTTATACTATTATTATCGTTTACTTCTGTTGCAATAGCACAAAAGGACACCTTGGTAGAGTTAGGTTATAACAAAAAACTAATCTCTCAATCTTATCAGCAAGAAAATTTATCCATTTTTAAAAATGATTTTAGCTCTAAAAAAGCTTTAACCCTTCCTTTCATTGATGATTTTTCACAACAACATTATTATCCAGATGCATCAAAATGGGAAAATAACAATGTTTATATAAATTCTAGTTACCCCGTTAATCCTCCATCCTATGGTGTTGCTACTTTTGATGGTTTGGACTCCACTGGTTATCCTTACAATTTCTTAGTGCCAACTGCTCATGGTATTGCTGATTATTTAACTTCAAAAGTTATTGACTTAACCGTAGTTACCGATAGTGTTTTTTTAAGCTTCTATTATCAACCACAAGGGATTGGGAATTTGCCTCAATCAAACGATAGTTTACGTTTAGACTTTTTTAGAAAGTCAGACAGTACTTGGGTAAGAAAATGGGCTGTACCAGGTTCTACTCTTGCTCCATTTAAAAAAGTAATGGTGGCTGTCGACACTTCATTCCATAACGATGCATTCCAATTTAGATTTGTAAATTATGCAACTCTTTCTGGAAATGTTGATCACTGGCATCTGGATTACGTTTATTTAAACGATAATAGAAACCATGCTGATACTGTATTAAATGATGTTGCTTTTACTGGTGATTTTTATAACATGTTAAATGTGTTTACAGCAATGCCCTATACCCATTATAAATTAGATTCGACTAATAATATGGCCACCGCAATTAATGTAGAGTACAAAAATAATTCTGATACTACAAGGTTTGTTTTTTATAAATATGAAGTTATAGAAGACAATGGTAATGGCGCAACTATAGAAACTTATCCTTCTGGTACCTCAAGCCAGCCTGCCCCATTTTACTCTAGTCTCAATGTTAGTCAAGCAGTAAATGATATAACGAATAATGATTTTTATTTCCCAGTTGATACTGCTCAAACAAAGGTATATCAAATAAAAAACTATTTTACTTTAAGTAATGGAAGTATTTTAGACTTTAATCAGAATAACGATGTTGTATACTCTTATCAGGTTTTCAGCAATTATTACTCTTACGATGATGGTAGTGCAGAAGCCGGTTACGGTGTTTTAGGTATTAATTCTAAATTAGCCAATCAGTTTAGCATCAAAATGAATGATACTTTAATTGCTTTAGATATCTATTTTAATCCAGTAACGTACAACCTCAGTGCAAAAACATTTAAGTTAAAAATATGGTCAAGCTTAAATCCAGAAATTGTACTTTACGAACAAGTTGGATATTACAATCCTATTTATTCTTTTACAAATGAGTTTCTTAAATATAACTTAGACTACCCTATATACCTTCCTGCCGGCACATATTATTTTGGATATGAAAATATTACAGAAGACTATTTAACTGTTGGTTACGATTTAAATAATAATAATCGTACAAAAATTTATAAAAATGTTGTTGGAGTTTGGGAGAATTCTAGTTATGATGGTACGTTAATGATTCATCCAGTTTTTAAATACCTGGATGCTATTGTTAGTGTTAATGAGAATATTGTTAATGATAGTAAGATTAATATTTACCCTAATCCTAGTTCTGGAAAAATATACTTTAATAATACTTCCATCCAATACGAAATACACGTTTTTGATATGTATGGAAAAATTGTTTTTGAATTACCTAAAGGCAACCATAAAGATATTGATTTATCAAACCTCCCTAATGGCGTTTATTTGATAAAACTTTCAAACGAGAATCAATCTCAAATTGATAAAATAATAATCTACAAATAACATTATATTTTGCAAGAATTTGTTGAAGAAGACAATTTAGACGAGGAACAAGAGTTTTTCGAACATTATAAATTTATTGCCGATAAAGGGCAAGAATTTTTACGTATTGATAAGTTCTTAATGGATAGAATTGCCAACACATCACGCAATAAAATTCAAGTAGCTGCAACCGCAGGAAATATTTTAGTTAATAAAGTTGCTGTAAAAAGTAACTATAAGGTTAAACCTTTCGATGAAATTTCTATTGTGTTACCTTATCCTCCAAGAGAAATTGAATTAATTGCTGAAAATATTCCACTAAATATTGTTTATGAAGACGACGAAGTACTTGTAATAAACAAACAAGCTGGATTGGTAGTTCATCCTGGTTATGGTAATTATACAGGCACCTTAGTTAACGGATTAATTTATCATTTTAACAATCTTCCGAATGGAAGCATGAACAATAGACCTGGATTGGTTCACAGGTTGGATAAAAACACTACAGGAATTATGGTTATTGCCAAAACCGAACAAGCAATGACACACTTAGCTAATCAGTTTTTTGAAAGAACAACTGAAAGGCGATATAACGCTCTAGTTTGGGGTGATTTTGAAGAAGATGAAGGTACAGTTACTGGTAACTTAGCAAGAAGCTTAAAAAACAGAAAAGTAATGGATGTTTATCCTGACGGAGATATTGGGAAACATGCTGTTACACACTATAAAGTTCTTAAACGATTTGGTTATGTTACATTAATTGAATGTAAATTAGAAACTGGTCGTACTCATCAAATCAGAGTTCACATGCAACACATTGGTCATAATTTATTTAATGACAATGAATATGGTGGAGATAAAATTTTAAAAGGAACCTCATTTACAAAATACAAACAATTTATCTCTAATTGTTTTGATATTATACCTCGACATGCTTTACATGCAAAAACGTTAGGTTTTACTCATCCTACAAGCAACAAATGGATGCAATTTAACTCAGAATTGCCTGAAGACATGAACTTGGTTTTGGCTAAGTGGGAAAATTATATCGCCAACAGGGAATTAGAATAAATATATAAATTATTTCTCCAGTATTTCTTGAGCTTTACTAATAGGTATCAACTCTTCATTATGAAGTGAAATTACAAATGCACCTCCAAGACCTTTTTCAGTAAGTTCTTTTTTATAATCTTCGGCCTCTTGTAATGTTTTAAAATCACCTGCTGAATACCTAGTCAAGCCATTTTCCACAGTTTTTTGTTCCACATTACCTAACTCCATAAATTTAGTTAATACTTCTGTAGGCAACTGGTTCTTATAAATACCTATTTGAACTTTAAACTTGATGTTAGATTTATCATAATTGACTACTTTATGTTCTTTAATATCTGTTTCAACTTGTGTAGTATTAACACCTGCTGCATTTAAAGGTATACGTTTCCCCTCTTTATAGGCAACAATAAAAGCATCTTTAACACTATAAGTTAATGCTAAATCTAATTTTTTGTCAGCTGCTTCTTGCATTGTTTTATAAGATCCGTTGTACAAATATTTATACAAACCATCGTCAGCCTTTATCTCAATAATATTTTTTAATCCATTAAAACTATTCGGTGGTAATTTTTTAGAAAATGCTCCTAACTGAACTCTAAACAATAATTCATTAGAATTAACCTCAGAACTAGCTCCTCCCTCTACAGCCATATTATTAGCTTCATCACCAACCGATTTTAATGTTCCATCTTTTTCTTGAGTAACAACTATAGCTGCATCAAAACCATCTTTTGCTAATTGCATTTTTCTTTTTAATGCTTCGGGTAAATTATCATAATTTCCTACTGCAATAACAGTTAATGAATCTCCAAATGCTTTTATTTCAACATCAGGAATACTCAAGAATTTATCAACGAGTTCTGCATCTATTGCTTCAGTAAATGAACCAATTTGAACTCTGTAATTTTTCTTAGCACGTTTTTGCCCAGATATTAATCTATTCTCAGTATCTGCAAACATACCAGTAGAATCTATATATCTTAAGTATGCTTCATAAATCATATCGTCAGTAAGTTCAACACCTTGCTGAGAAACTGGCACATCAGGTCTAGATTCTAATTCGTCATCTTTATAATTTGGGACAAAGTCACCATCTTTATCTAAAGGACAACCTTTTTCATCAACCTCAACTCCAGGTGGAGTCCAAGGGCACTCATCAATAAAATCAATTACTCCATCACCGTCTTCATCTTCATTATCATAAGCCAAATAATCAATAAATTCATCAAAATCTTTAACTTTTGTATCATTTTTATGATTCTGAAAATTATAACTAATGGCAATTGAGCTCATCAAAAACTTATCCGCAGAACTATTTGCTTTTAACGTTCCTATTCTTTCCCCTTCACTATCAGATGTTACATTATCAATTAAATCAGAAAAAGTAAAGTGCATAGTAGTACCTACTGTAAAATCAATATTTTTAGTCAGGTGCATTTGGGCTCCTATTCCAACAGGAATTGCAAATGTTCGTTCTGGATACTTACCCTTATTATCAAAATTCATTTCTCTTAAATCTGTTTCATATGTGTAATCGCGCTGGATAATTATAGCATCCATTGCATTCACATCATTTTCAGGTAAATTTCTGATAGACCCATCAGACCAATAATTGTATTTATTTCCATATTCGTCATACAAATCCGTTTTAGAATGAAATTCAACAGATTCAATTCCCAATGAAATAAATGGATTTATAACTCGCTCTTTTGGTAGGATATGGTCAAAATTATACATCAAGGCAAAACCACCCGTAGTAATTTTCGATTTAAAATTTAGGTTTCTATCTGCTGAACGCTCATTAGAACTTAATGACCCAAATAACACATAGAATTTTGCAGTTAAAAAGGAGTTTAGTTGTTGTTTTATATGAAGGTCGTAACCGATGTTGCTTATGAGTGCATTACCTCTTCCAGCCTGAAGTATGTCTCCATAAAACTTAAACATACCCACACCCAAACCAACAGAAGGAGAGTAGAAATTTTGCTTTGGGGTTTCTTTTTTAGTAGGAATAGAATCATTATCCTGCCCTTGTAAATTAATAAAGGAAAAGACCAAACCAATAACCACTAATAAAAACTTTCTACCCATTAATAAGTATAATCTGTGAAATATACGTTAAAAGTAATATAAAGATACAATAATTGTAACTTATTGATACCATTTTTGATTAGAAATCATCAAAGCTTCTTGTACAGTGATTCTTTTACCTTGATTATAAGCTGTAACAAAAGCATTTTTCACATTATTTCTAACATCATTTCTTTTATCACGAGCTTGTTTATATTCAGTGTATTTTCCAACTAAATATTTAATCCACCCCTCATGTGATTCGGTAGATACAGCATCAGATAGATTAAATTTAGATGCAAAATAATTTTTTGATACATTTTGGTGTCCAGCTCCTACTTGAACTTTATAAGTCACACCCTTTTCTGCTGATGGAGTTGATGTAACAACTGGAACTGACTTCTCTTCTTTTACAGGTTGAGTTTTATTAACAATAGGTTTTGGTTCTTCTTTTTTAACCGGTGTTGGCTCCGTATTCTTTGGTTCAATTACTGGATTCTCATTGCTAGGCTCTGGTTTTGGTGTTTCCTCTACAACCGCTAATTGCTGCTTATAAGCATATGATGATGAATTAATGATATGTTTTTGAGTTACATCATTCTCCAAATAGGATATTGATCCATTTATATCAAAAGTACCATCAGTAGCATTTGTTGTAGGCTCTATAAAGTATGAAACAACAAATTCATCTTTTTTTGGTGCTGCCATCCATAATATTTTTGCTTCACCTTCCTTAAATGAAAAAATTCCACCTTCAGCATTATCAGCAACAGCAGTAAATCCATTAGGAATTACATCTGTAAATTTTGCAAACCCTTCTAAATTTGATTGATTAACTTTTAATGATACTTTGTATTTTCCTCCCAAATCATCAACTGTTCTCAATGTCTTAATATCAACAGTGGTTGAAGATTTTTCAGCTACTTCAGGAGTTGTAACTTCAACAACTGGTTCTTCTGTTTTTGGTTCAACTGTGGGATCTGTTGTTTTTGGCTCTTCATTTACAACAGCAACAGCATCATTTTCTTTTACTATATTAATTGATGATTCAGCAATATCAACATTCTTTCTTTCATTATCTGAAATAAATGAAAATTTACCTCCAATTGAAAATTTACCTACTACATCTTGATTGGTTTTAAGCTTGTAAGTGATTGTAAATTCTTTATCAGCAGGCAAAGCCATCCAAATAAACTTAACTATATTTTCTTTAAAAGAAAAAGTTGCTCCTTTTGCATCAACAACCTCTGCAGTAAAACCATCAGGTATAGTTTGTTGAACTTTTGCAAAACCTGTAACATCTTCTTTTAAGATAGTTACTTCAACCGTAATCTCCTCTCCAGCTCTAACTTTATCAGGTATTTTTTGAGTGGCGGTTACATCGCCAAAAAATAGTTGGTAAATTGATAATCCAATTAAGTGGATAAAAAGAATTACGTATTTTATCATAGTTATTTTAAATTGCTACTGCTCAAAGTAAAAATCAATCAATTGATGTAAATCTTTGGCGGTTAAATTATTTTCACCTTCGAAAAATTGATCAATTGCACTGGTAACTTCTTTTGCAGAAATATAATTGTCTTTATCTAAATCAAGTGCTTTATATTTATCAGGAATAGAAACTTGAGTAATTGCCGTTTTATTTGCTTGTTCATATTCTCTCTGTATTGCATCCAATTCAGCAGTAGACAAATCATCTGCTTTAAAAACTCTTCGTTCTGTTTGAACAGAATCTTTCATACTTTCACGAGCAGCTATCATTTCATCGGTCAAAGTAACACCATCTGAATTAACAACCTTACCTGCTAAAGTATTTGGCTCTTTGTCTAAATAATCTGGCACACCATCTTTATCTCCATCCAATGGGCATCCTTTCCCATCAACTTTCACTCCTTTAGGTGTGTTCTGACACAAATCGTCTCCATCTTTAACCCCATCACCATCACTATCAATTTTATCTAATGTTGAAAAGTCAAAATCTTTGTATTTATCGTCGCTATCTTGAGAAGCAAAATTGTATTGCAACCCAAAAGAAGTGTACAGCATATTATCATTTCCTCCACCACTCACATTATCTAAATAATCTGTAAAAGTTAAAATATATGCAACCCCAATTCTAGCATCTAAATTCGGAGCCATTTTAAACTTTAAACCAAACCTAAGTGGAACTGTGAATGTTGTTTTAGAATAATTTTTAGTGCTATCTTTAAGAGAAGACTCGTAGGTATAGTCTCTAATAACAATTGTTGATAATGTATCTGAACCAGGTGTACTTTGTGCAATATCTCTCAATGTTCCATCATTCCAATGGTAATAATCTCCATATTTATTTTTCAAATCTCCTTTCGGGTCAAAAGATAAATAACCAACCCCAACAGAAAAATATGGGGCGAAAACTGACGATTTATTGATTAATTTTCCATTGTCAAAATCAAACAAAAGATTCGCATCAAAATTCATTATTGAAGTTTCAAAATTTTGAAAAACTTGTTCATCTAGTTGACTTTTAGAAATTTTCCCAAAGAGACCATTTACGCTAACACCAAAAATTCCTCCAATTTTTTTCTCTAAATAAAAACCAAATCCTGGTTTCCAATATGTAAAAACAGTAGAACCTTGAGATCCTTTTACGTCTCCCATATAAGAAAGGACGCCGACATGACCGCCAATTGAAGGAATATGTTGGGATGAAGATTTTTTCTGCCCATAACCAATAGTAGCAAAAACAAAAACCAGCAGAAAAGGTAAAAAAGTATTAATCTTAATCATATACTATAGTTTGTTAGTGAATATCGCAATAAAAATAAATTATTTTTTGATACAAATCTAATTTATTGCAAGATATTAACAACTGTTAATAACTATTAGTCGAAAACAAATCTATAATAATATTGATAGTATTGGTATTAGTCGAAAAAAGACTTATAAACCAAAAAATGTTAATAACCCTAAAAATTTGGCTTCAACAGGTACTTCCCATAGAAATCATCAATTACTTTTACAGCCTCTTCGGCGGTATCAACAAGTGCAAACAAATCAATGTCTTTAGGACTAATATTTTTTTCTTCCAATACGGTTGTTTTTATCCATTCTATTAAACCTCCCCAGAAATCTTTACCAACCAATACAATTGGAAACCTGCCTACTTTTTCTGTTTGAACTAAAGTTATTGCCTCAAATAATTCATCAAAAGTTCCAAAACCACCAGGTAAAACAACAAAACCTTGAGCATATTTTACAAACATTACTTTTCTTACAAAGAAATAATCGAAATTTATGAGTTTATCGTTATCGATATATGGATTGCTAAATTGCTCAAAAGGCAAATCAATATTTAAGCCTACAGATTTACCTTTTGCTTCAAAAGCTCCTTTATTCGCCGCTTCCATAATTCCTGGTCCGCCCCCGGTGATAATCCCATATCCTTTTTGTGATAACTGATAAGCAATTGCTTCTCCAATTTTATAATATTTAGAATCGGGTTTAGTACGAGCCGATCCAAAAATGGAAACGCATGGCCCTATCTTGCCTAATTTTTCGAAACCCTCGACCAATTCACCCATCATTTTAAAAATCGCCCACGAATCATTCGATTTAATTTCATTCCAATCTTTATCTCTAAAACGGTCTTTTATTCTCTCGTTTTCCATATTTTTTAGTTTAATTCTTGCTTTAAATATTTAGCTGTGTAACTTTCTTTATTTTTAATTACTTCTTCAGGAATACCTTCTGTTACAATACTTCCACCTTTTGATCCTCCATCAGGTCCAATATCAATAATGTAGTCGGCAACTTTTATTATATCCATATTGTGTTCAATAATTAACACCGAATTACCAGCATCAACCAATCTATTTATCACCTCCAACAATATTCTAATATCTTCAAAATGTAAGCCTGTAGAAGGTTCATCTAAAATATAAAAGGTATTTCCTGTTTGTTTTTTAGATAGTTCGGTAGCCAATTTAACACGCTGAGCTTCCCCTCCAGATAATGTAGTAGATGGTTGTCCTAAATGCAAATAACCTAACCCAACTTCTTCTAACGCTACTATTTTCAGGTTAATTGATGGGATATTCTCAAAAAAACCAACCGACTCTGAAATAGTCATATTTAACACATCGCTAATTGATTTACCTTTAAACCTTACCTCAAGTGTTTCTCTATTGTATCTTTTGCCATAACACTCATCACACTCTACGTACACATCGGGCAAAAAGTTCATTTCAATAGTTTTCACCCCAGCTCCTTGGCACGTTTCGCATCTTCCTCCTTTTACGTTAAACGAAAAACGACCAGGTTTATAACCTCTAATTTGTGCTTCTGGCAACCCACTAAATAAAGTTCTTATATCAGTAAATACTGAAGTATAAGTTGCAGGGTTTGACCGAGGTGTTCTCCCTATTGGAGATTGGTCAATATCAATAACTTTATCGATATGTTCTAAGCCTTTAATCTCTTTATAAGGTAATGGTTTCTTTACTCCATTGTAAATGTATTTATTCAAAATAGGATACAAAGTTTCATTAATTAATGTAGATTTTCCACTACCCGAAACACCAGTAACACAAACTAGCATACCCAATGGTATTTTTAAATCAACATTTTTTAGATTGTTACCAGTAGCACCCAATAATTGTAAGTAATTACCATTCCCTTTACGTCTTATTGCTGGTACTTGAATTGATAATTCACCATTTAAATAATTGGCAGTTTCAGAATTATCTTTTAGAATATTTTTAGGGGTGTTCGCACACATAATTTCTCCCCCATGTATTCCTGCTTTTGGTCCAATATCAATAATGTAATCAGACTCAAGCATTATCTCTTTATCATGTTCTACAACAATAATAGAATTACCAATGTCACGCAATTCTTTTAATGATTGTATTAATTTTTGGTTGTCGCGCTGATGCAAGCCAATACTAGGCTCATCTAATATATAAAGTACATTCACCAATTGCGAGCCAATTTGAGTTGCCAGTCGAATACGCTGTGCCTCTCCTCCCGACAATGTTTTTGAACTTCTATTAATCGACAAATAATCCAATCCAACATCCAACAAAAATTTAAGCCTTGAATTAATTTCTTTCAATACTTCTTTTGCTATTGTTTGTTGATTTGGAGATAATTTTTCGTAAACATTGCTTGACCATTGGTATAAAGTTGCTATATCCATTTCTGATATTTCAGCAATACTTTTATCATCAATCTTAAAAAATAAGGCTTCTTTTTTTAGACGAGAACCTTCACACGTTGAGCATTTCACTTTATTCATAAAACTCTCTGCCCAACGAGCAATAGTTTTAGAGTTGTTTTCTTCAAATTGTTTGTTGATGATATTTATGATTCCTTCAAACTCAATACTGTATTCTGTTGAAATACCAGAAATATTCTGAGAAACTGAAATTGGTTCTGTTGAACCGTTTAATAGAAAATCAATGGCTTCTTCAGAAATATCTTTTAAGGGAGTGTTTATTGTAAACCCTAATTTAGTTCCAATAGCCTCAATTTGTCTAAAAGTCCAATTACTCTTATATTCTCCCAATGGAACAATACCCCCTTTTTTGATGGTGGAATTAAGGTTTGGAATGATTTTTTTTAAATCAATTTCAGAAACCTCACCCAAACCATTACATTTTTTACATGCCCCATAAGGCGAATTAAATGAGAATAAATTGGGTGCTGGGTCATCATAGGATATTCCAGTTGTAGGACACATTAAGTTTTTGCTCAACAACACATAATCATTCGTTTCAACATCATAAATCATTACCGAACCATTACTGTGTTTGAATGCAATATCAACAGAATTTGTAATTCTTTTATTATCCTCTTGCTGAACTTTAAGTTGGTCGATTACTACCTCAATATCGTGCGTTTTATATCTATCTAAATGATAACCAGAAGTTACATTTATTATCTCTCCATCAACTCGTGCTTTTATAAACCCTTGTTTAATAATTTGCTGAAACAATTCCTTGTAATGCCCTTTTCTACCTTTAACTAACGGAGATAAGATAAGTATTTTTTTGTCGTTGTATTTTTCAAAAATCAACTCAATAATTTGAGTTGAAGAATACTTTACCATTAATTCGCCAGTGTTATACGAATAAGCATTAGAAGCACGAGCATACAACAACCTGAAAAAATCGTAAACTTCGGTAATTGTACCAACTGTAGAACGTGGATTTTTACTTATGGTTTTTTGTTCGATTGAAATAACTGGACTTAACCCACTAATTTTATCAACTTCAGGTCGTTCCATATTACCTAAAAACTGTCTAGCATAAGCCGAGAAAGTCTCTAAATACCTGCGTTGTCCTTCGGCATAAATGGTATCGAATGCTAACGAAGATTTTCCACTACCGCTCAGCCCAGTTATCACAACCAATTGATTACGAGGTATTTTAACAGAAATGTTTTTTAGATTATGGACTTTTGCCCCTTCAACTTCAATAAATTCTTCTTCTGAGCCCAACATTAATTTTCTTATTTTGATTTATCGATGTTCTTTTTTGATATAATAAACAAAGTTATAAATACTAATAAGAAATATCCTGAAAAAATTAAGGTATAAATATGATTCCAATTTTTAATGGATGAAATCAAATATATGACTATACCAGAAGAAACAATAGAGATTAATGCGGTAATTATCGCCACCTGTTTTTCGGTTAACCCCAAATATGATAAATGATGAGTGGTGTGGTCTTTTCCCCCAATAAACGGTGATTTTCCATTTCCTACCCTTTTAATAACAACAGTTAATGTGTCAACAATGGGAACGATAAAGGTTAAAATAGGTATTAAAAATTGGCGTGAAATTGAAAATTCTGTTGTTGTAACAGGGTTCCACAAATAATTTATACTCAATGCTGCTAGAATTATCCCTAAATATTGGCTACCAGTATCTCCCATAAACATTTTTGAAGGATTCCAATTAAAATACAGAAAAGCAAAAAGAGTTCCTAATAATCCAATAACAACCGTCATTGAAATAGAGTCAAACTCCTGATTTGACAACATCAAAATAAAAATAGTAAAGGTTATTATTAACGATATCGAAGTCGTTATACCATCCATATTATCGAGCATGTTTATAGAATTCATTAATCCTACTACCCAAAGAATTGTTAACCCATAATTTAATATTTGAGAATCAAAAACAGTAATAAAAGTACCAGAGTAAATTAATATTACTCCGCAAGTAATTTGGGTAATTAGCTTTAATAAAGGCTTGGTATTATAAGCATCATCAGCCAATCCCATTAAAAACCCAAGTGATATTGCTCCAATTACTCCTGTAAACTGAAAATCTATTGATGATGCACTATAAGAAAATATAAAAGGATGTAAGGTTATTGAAAGTAAAAATACAATATAAAAACTTAGCCCACCCAAAGCAGGCTTTACCTGCTCACTCCATCTTATTGTTGTTTCGTTCTGGTTTCTTATACCAAGTGTTCTAACAAATTTTAATAAAATATTATTTATTAGAAACGAAAAAACTATCGTACCGAGAAAAAAAATGATATGTTTCCATGATAGTAATTCCATTCTAAAATGGGCTTATAAATGATTGAAAATTTTCGGCTAACTTATCCTTTTCTGAAAGAATCGGACTACTTACATCCCAATCAATATTTAGTGTTTTATCATTCCACAACAAACTTTTCTCCGATTCTTTATTATAAAAATTGGAACATTTGTATGAAAAAATAGTTTCATCTAAAAGAGTTAGAAACCCATGCGCAAAACCCGGTGGAATGAAAAGCATGGTCTTATTTTCTTCTGATAATTCTATTTTAAAATGTTTTCCATAAGTTGTTGAATTTTTTCTAATATCTACAACAACATCCAAAACCGCACCTTTTATTACTTGAACTAATTTTCCTTGAGCAAACGGAGGATTTTGAAAATGAAGCCCTCTTAAAACATTTCTATCCGATTTAGACTGATTGTCTTGAACAAAATCTACATCTATAGCATTTCGCTTAAATTCATTTTTATTGAATGATTCAAAAAAGTAGCCTCTTTCGTCCATAAAAACTTTTGGCTTCACAATAATTAACCCTTCAAATTCAGTCGACACAAACTCCATTAATTATTCTTTTTCTTTTTAAAAATTCGTTCTGTAAGTTTTTCTTTTCTGGTATCATCGTAATAATAACCATCTTTATTACCATAACTATAATTGTAATTATACCCGTAACTATAATATTTATTGGTAAAATCAACTCCATTTAATATAATAGATAACTTCTTAATACCATTGTCAACAATTAATTTGTTTAGGTTATTGATAAAGTTTTTTCTCGAATATTCACTCTTAAATATATAGATAGGGTAATCTACTTTTTTAAGCATTTCCATAGCATCTGATACCAACCCAATTGGAGGGTTGTCTAAAATAACTAAATCATAATCTTTTTTCAATTCTGCAACAACCTCATCTAGTTTTCCACTAATAATTAATTCTGATGGGTTTGGTGGTATCGGACCAGAAGTTATAAAATCTAGGTTCTCTAATTCACTATGATGAATACAATCTCCAACTTTATCCTTATCTATTAAAATTGTACTCATTCCATGATGATTGCTAACGCCAAATCCTTTATGAATTTTGGGCTTACGCATATCTAAATCCAAAATAACTACCTTTTTACCCGACATAGCTATAATACCACCAAGATTAAGTGTGCAAAATGTCTTTCCTTCGCCAGAAATAGTAGAGGTGATTGCCATTACTTTTTTTCCTTCAAAACTTGAAATAAATTGAAGATTTGTTCTAATCGACCTGAATGATTCCGAAATAATTGATTTAGGGTCTCGATTAATAACCAACTGAGAAACAGGTATTTCTCTACTGTATATTGGTACAGAGCCTAACACTCCTACTGCAGAATTTGCATGTTTTGTTATTTCATCAATTGTACTAATCGTATTCTTTAATACATACTTTAAGATGAGTATTACCAAACTTATAACGACCCCTAAAAGTATTCCAGTTATAATAATTATTTTTTTATTTGGTGAAAATGGAACACTAGGTACTACTGCTTTATCTAAAATAGTATGTTGTGGAACAAACCCAGCTTCTGAAATTGAATATTCCGTTCTTCTTTCCATGATAAGCGTAAAGAATTTTTCATCAATAGATAACACGCGTTGTAAACGAGCATACTGCAATTCTTTTGCTGGAACGTTCAAGTATTTGTTTTGGATTTCTTCTATTTTTCTTACTATCTCCTGTCGTCTATAGCTTAACTTCTCAACTAAAGAAGAAATAGACTTAAATAAAACTTCTTTTTGAGTTTCGATTTGTTGGTCGTGCAACTTCAATAAATCACTTTCTTTAGTCGCCTCTGTTAACATTTGTTGACGCTGCACTAATAATCCTTGTAAATCAGTAATAAGCATGGTAATTCTAGCTTCATATTCTGTTCCTGAAAGAATTGGTAAAAGATTATAAACATTAATTTCTTTTATTTTACCTTTTAGTGAATTGTTAATTTCAACCAATACATTTTTCTGCAAATCAAAATCTATCAGTTGATTTTCAAGTTTATTAACTCTTTCAACATAAAGTGATGAGAACTTATCTATATCTGACAGTTTGTTCGTCTTTTGAAATTCCTCAATGCTATTTTCGGATATTTTTACTTTATTGTAATACTTGTCTAATTGGTCATCCAAAAATTCAATAACTTTTTTAGAGCTTTTACTTCTCTCTTCAATATCGTAAACAATATATTCATTTGCCAAAGCGGTTAAAACATCAGCAGTCTTTACCGCATTGTTATCTTGAAAAGATAGGCTAATTGTTTTAGCTAATGGATTAAGAGGATAAACATTTAAACGTGATATATATGAATTTGTAAGGTTCTCTATATTATTTATAGTAAAAAAAAGTTTTGTATTCTTAATATCTGATTGTGATAGTTTTGCTTCCTCATAATTGCTGAAAAAAATAGATAACTCTATTCGATTCGTCTGTATTTTTTCTCCACTTGTAAACTCCCCTATTAATTTATCACCTTCTAGTAATTTAAACTTGTTGTTATTTGTTAGCTCTAAATAATGAGGCACTCCAAATATGCTTGAATCTTTAATAAGATATTGTACATTTACTGGTGAATTTCTATATAACTCAAAAGTTAAAAATTTACCTTCATTGTAGTAACTAATATCTAATGGAAGAGTTGATAATGCTCTCTTTAATAAGAACTTTGATTTTAGCAATTCAACATCTTTGGCAACATCCTCTTGCTCCTGAAAATTATCAACTTTCAACACCTGATCGGCAGTATTTTTAGAGCCAACTTGAAGTACTAATTGAGATTGATACAAAGGAACAGTATAACGAAGATAGAAGAAAGCAATAATAGCGCACGTGAGTATAATAGCAATAAAAAGGAACAGATTTCTCTTGAAAATTTGCAACAAAAGAATAATATCTAATTCTGTATTAAAATTAGATATAGCTTCACTTTTTTTATTGTATTCGTTTTCTTCGCTCATTAAAGCTTACTTACTTAAATTATTGATTACAATTACCAATGTTAACGTACTAGTTATTATACCAACAATAGGAGCCAAATCACGAACAACCTCCAGAACTGTATTTTTTCTTGGTTCAACATATATAATATCATTGGCTTGAATGGTGAAACCAGCATCTTTTATTCCATCAATTTTACTAAAATCAAACAAATAAACTTTTGGATTTTTTAAATCACCTCTTATCAGTTTAACTCTATGCGATTTACTTTCTTTTAATAATCCACCAGCAGCACCTAACACCTCAAAGATTGTAGTGTACTCATTATTTAATGGTACAACTTGAGCTTTACCAATACCTGTAAACACCGTAACTCTTCTATTAATTACTTTTAAAAGAACAAAAGGTTTTATATAATATTTAGCGTATTCTTCCTGAAGAATTTCGACAGCTTCTTTAATCGTTTTATCCTTTAAATTTATTCTACCAATTACAGGGAACTTACAATTTCCATCAAATTCAACTAATAAATTTGTTGTTGTAACACCTTGCAATCTATTTTCTGCACTAGAAATAGCCGTTAAATCAATTAAACGAGTACCTTCATTGGTATACAATTGAAAATCTAATATATCACTAGGCTTAATGGTGTATTGGATAGTAGAATCGTTTGGTCCCGACTCGTAATTGTAATCCTTTTTTGCTTTCATCATTATACTTGGATTTACATTACAAGCATATATGGAAACCACTATAACTATTAGAATTAGACTTCTTAATTTGTTCAATTTCATATCAATTCTTTATAATTTAACAAATCTATTAAAAACTTGTTTAATAAGTACAATTTATTTGGTGTTGTTTAATAAAGATACGTAAAGCTTCTCCATATCGTTGACCAATCGTGTATAATGAAATTTATCTTTAACATGATTCCAGCCTTTTGAACCCATCCTAATTCTTAAATCATCATTATTTATAAGCCTTAAAAGAGCTTCAGAAAACTGGTGTAAATCATTTGAAGGTACAACAAAAGCTGTTTCATTCTGAACAACTATATTTTCTACTCCTCCAACATTTGTTGTAACGATTGGTTTGTTTGATGCTTGAGCTTCAATTAAACTTACTGGAGTGCCTTCATTTAATGATGATAGAGCAATAATATCCAATCCGGCATTTGCCCAATCTACATCTTTAATCCATGACGTAAAGGTAATTAGAGCTTGCTTTTGTTGCTTGGTATATTCCACAAAATTGATGTCTAAATTTTCGCAATAGCCAATTAAGTTTTCTTTTTCTTCCCCATCACCAATTATAAAAACACAAATCTTTTTTTCTGCTTTCGTTTTTAATATGTTGATAGCATCAATAAAAAGTTTGTGGTTTTTAATTGGAACCAATCTCCCAATAATGCCTATGGCTATTTCATCAGCTTCAATTTTATAAAACTCCCTAAACGATTTTCGTTTTTCTTCAATGTTTTCTTGAAATCTTGATAAATCAAACCCAAGAGGAACTACTTTTATTTTGCTTTTTTTACAGATTTTGTGTTGAGTAGAAAGTTCATTTTTTTGAATATCACTTATCGCAATTATTGCTGTAGATTTTCTTGCCAAATAACGTTCAATGTTTTTAAATAACATGGTTTTTGTTTTTCCAAAATACGAATGAAAAACATGCCCATGAAACGTGTGTACAATTACTGGAACTTTGCATTTAGAAGCTGCCAATCTACCTAAAGTACCAGCTTTTGAGGCATGAGTATGGACTATATCTGGTTGAAACTCTTTAATAATTTGTTTAAGTTTTTGATAAGCAATTTTATCCTCCTTCATCCCAATATCTCTCCTCATTTCAGGAATTATGATTGGATTTAAACCCAATTGATCAAGAATAAACGTTGAGCTTTCTTCTGTATCATCTTTATCCCCTCCAACTAATAAAGTTTCAAAATCATCACTCAAATATTTGGTTAAATAAGCTGCGTTAAAGGTTGGTCCACCTAAATTAAAACGGTTGATAATACGAAGTACTTTTATTTTTTTCTTTTCTGCCATTTAGCTCATCATATACTTTTTCCACCACGTATTAAACACAATTATTGCCCAAATGGTTGCCCCACTATCATTAGGATTTTGAGAAAAAAGTTGTTTTTTTAATTGTTTTATCGCAGATAAATTAAAAACTCCTTGTTCTTGAATAAAATTATCACCCAATAAATCATCCTCAATCGTCGATTTTAATTCGTTTCTAAACCAAGATAATAAGGGTACCTCAAACCCATGTTTGGGACGGTTGTAAACTTCCTCTGGCAATTCATTTCTAAAAGCATCTTGTAAAATTCTTTTTTTCATTTGCCCATTTATTTTAAACTCAACAGGTAAAGAAAAAGCAAAATTTACCACTCGATAATCCAAAAACGGCGTTCTCACTTCTAAACTATTTGCCATACTCATGGCGTCAACTTTTCGAAGCATATCATTTACCAATACCATTTTTGTATCCGTAAATAATACATCGTTAAAACTACCGTTGTTTTGTATAGATTTTAAAAGCTGTTCTTTTCTTGAGCTGCATTCTTGCTGATTGTAATTAACAGAAAGCAATTCTTCAACAACCTTTTCAGGTTGTATAGATGCCCAAAGCCAATAGCGTTCTTTATTCGATAATTTAGCTCCTTGACTAAATTTGTACAACTGCCTATTTACATTGGTAATCGCATTATTTCTTGATTTAGGTAATGTTTTCCAAATCGGGTAACCTCCTTTAATTAAGGACTCTTTAAAACCGCTATTTCTAACCTTAAATTCTGCAGCATGTTTGTTGTATCCCGAAAAAATCTCATCAGCACCATCTCCCGACAAAGCAACAGTAACATGTTGCTTAGTGTATTTACTCAACAAATAAACTGCAATGGCTGATGAATCGGCAAATGGCTCGTCGATATAATCTAAAATATCATTTAAATGTTCGTACAAATCGTTGTTGGTAAGCGAAAAGCAATGATGATTACTCCCAATTTTTTTGGCAACAGCAGTTGCATATCTAGTTTCATCAAAAAAAGGTTCGTCTTTATAACCAATCGAGAAGGTATTTAAATCGGATTTATGTCGTTTTGCTAACAAACTTATAATAGAAGAATCCACTCCTCCACTTAAAAAAGTCCCAATAGGCACATCAGCAATTAATCTTTTTTGAACCGAATCTTCCAATAAATTAACCAACTCCGTTTTCGCTTTTTCGTAATTGCTTGAAGAAGGTATTATTTCCTCAGTCGGAATTGAAAAATATTGGGTTTCCGAAACAGTAATTGTGCTTGTAATATCAGCAATAAAAATAAAATGAGCTGGTTGGAGTTTTTTTACTTGTTTAAAAATAGAATCGTGTGTTGGAATATAGTTGAATTGTAAATAGTTAAACAAACTCGTGCTATCAACTGTTTTATCGATTTTAAATTTTACAATAGCTTTTAATTCTGATGCAAATATAAAAGTAGTGCCATCAAAATAATACAGCAATGGTTTTATCCCCATTCGGTCGCGAGCAACAAACAAGGAGTTGTTTTGTTTATCGAAAATGGCAAAAGCAAAAAAACCATTGAGCATTTCTAAGCATTTCTGTTGATGTTTGATATACAAATACAACAGTACTTCTGTGTCGCTATTGGTTTTAAACGTTACACCTTGTTTTATTAAATCTTCTTTAAGCTCTTTGAAATTAAATATTTCACCATTAAAAACAATGGTGTATCGACCACTAACATCCAAAAATGGTTGGTTTGCAGCTTCAGTAGTATCAATAATTGAAAGCCGAGCATGACCTAAAGCCAATCCATCAAAAAGCTGTGTACTTTGATTATCTGGTCCTCTTTTGGATAAAGTTTGTGTGGCAACACCAATTTTACCAAGCTCTTGGTTGTTTTGAGAAATGATTCCTATTATTCCACACATAATTTTACAACTAACTGTAGCAAGTTTAAACAAAAATCCCTCTATCCGAATGGATAAAGGGATTTTTTTATTACTAGATTCCTGCTTTCGAAGTCCCGATAGCTATCGGGAGACGTTGAGTTTACATGTGAATCACTTCACCATAAGCAGCAGCAGCAGCTTCCATTATAGCTTCGCTCATGGTTGGGTGAGGATGAACTGTTTTAATTAATTCGTGACCCGTAGTTTCTAACTTACGAATAGCCACTAATTCAGCCACCATTTCGGTAACATTAGCACCAATTAAGTGACCACCTAGTAATTCGCCATATTTTGCATCAAAAATAAGTTTTACAAACCCATCTTTATGTCCAGCAGCACTTGCTTTACCTGATGCTGAAAATGGGAATTTACCTACTTTAATTTCATAACCTTTTTCTACCGCCATTTTTTCTGTCATACCCACAGAAGCAACTTCTGGTGAGCAATAAGTACAACCTGGTATGTTTCCATAATCCAACGCATCAACATGCATTCCTGCAATTTTCTCTACACAAATAATACCTTCAGCTGAAGCTACGTGTGCTAAAGCATGTCCTTTGGTTACATCACCAATTGCATAATAACCTGGTATGTTGGTTTGGTAGAAATCGTTGGTTACAATAATATCTTTGTCTACAACAATACCAACTTCTTCTAAACCAATATTTTCAATGTTTCTTTTGATACCTACAGCAGATAAAACAACATCACATTCAATAGTTTCATCACCTTTTTTGGTCTTTACCAATACTTTACATCCAGTTCCTTTTGTATCTACACTTTCAACAGATGAATTGGTCATAACATTAATTCCAGCTTTTTTGAACGAACGTTCTAATTGTTTAGAAACTTCTTCATCCTCTAAAGGAACAATGTTTGGTAAAAATTCGATTAAAGTTACTTCAACACCCATTGCATTATAAAAGTAAGCAAACTCAGAACCAATAGCCCCTGAACCTACTACCACCATTTTCTTTGGTAACTTTGGTAACACTAATGCTTCTCTGTATCCAATTATTTTTTTTCCGTCTTGTGGCAAATTCGGCAACACTCTAGAACGAGCACCTGTAGCAATAATAATGTGTTTACCTTCGTACTCAGTAACTTTTTTATCATCACCTTCTACTGCAACTTTTTGCCCTTTTTTAAGCATTGCACTACCTTTAATTACATCAATTTTATTTTTTTTCATTAAAAATTGAATACCATTACTCATACCAGATGCAACATCTCTACTTCTTTTAACAATTGCAGGAAAATCTGCATCAGCACTTTTTACTGTAATACCATAATCTGCAGCATGATTGATGTACTCAAAAACATTAGCACTTTTTAATAGTGCTTTAGTTGGAATACATCCCCAATTTAAACATATACCGCCTAATTCTGCTTTTTCGATTACAGCTGTTTTTAAACCTAATTGCGAAGCTCTGATTGCAGCAACGTAGCCACCAGGTCCACTTCCAACAACAATTACATCATAACTCATAGTATTGTATTTTAATTTTTAATAATTCTAATTTAACAATTGCGAAGTTAACATTAAAAGTTCAGAAAGTTTAAAGTTTCGTCGATTTCTGTCCAAAAGTTATCTCACAAATACCAAATCCAATTTATGAATTTTAAAATCAGGAGCATTGTTTTTAATTAATGTAGGGTAAATAGTAAAAACAGTATCGCTTGGTGGTATAAAGTTGCCCTCTAATTTTCCGTAAAATTTCCAATGTGTAAGCCCATTGTTTATAGTTTTAACTTCATTTTCTAATGATGAACAATTTAACGGATCTAAACCTCCTTTTAAAAGTTGTTCGTTGCCTTTATAAAATTCAAAATCGAGCACCATTTCAGGATAATCCTTAAACTCAATATCACAATCTAAATAAAAATCGACCTGACGATGCTTTTCACATTCAATAGATATGGATTGTTGCTCTGGTTTTGTTAGGTCAATCCTTACAATTTCTTCGGTACAAGAAAAAAAGAGAAAGAAAAGAAAAATAAATGTTACTATCTTTTTTATTTGTTGCATAGATATAAACAAACTTAATCACTCTATTTATAAGATTCTTCACTTCATTTGTTTACAAAAATCGTTTCGATTTTAGAACAAATTTTGTTCTGAATGACAAAAAATACAATTATCTCACTATCAAATCATTTTTATTTCCCTGTACCTTTCAAAACAATCATTACGGTATAAATCAAAATTTTGAAGTCAACCAGTAATGACATGTTCTCAATGTAGATGATATCAAATTTTAATCGTTCCACCATTTGTTTTACATTTTCGGCATAACCATATTTAACTTGTCCCCAAGATGTAATTCCTGGACGCACTTTTAACAAATGGTAATAATGAGGTGCTTCTTTAACAATTTGGTCGATAAAAAACTGACGCTCTGGTCTTGGTCCTACCAAACTCATATCACCAATAAGCACATTATAAAATTGTGGTATTTCATCCAATCGAACTTTACGCATAAATCGTCCAAAATTGGTTATTCTCATATCTTTTTGACTCGACAAAGCTGGTCCATCTTTTTCAGCATCAACAGTCATCGATCGGAATTTATAAATCATAAAAGGTTTACCGTGAATTCCAATCCTCTCTTGTGAAAAAAAAGCAGGTCCCTTAGAAGTTGATTTTACAACAATAGCGGTAATTATATAAAGCGGCGAAAAAATGATCAAAACAAAAAGTGACGTGAAAATATCGATAATCCGTTTAACCGATTGTTGCCATGTAGGCATTATTTCTTTGGTTATTACAATTAACGGCGTACCAAAAATAGAAGTCATTTTAACCGAACCAGCTAAAATATCATACATATCTGGGATAATTTTTATAATAACTGGTAATCCCTCTAATACGGTAATTATATTACCAAGGCTTTTATGCTCTGATGATTCTATTGCAATAATAACTTCTTCTATTTTATTATCTTCAATGGTTTTTCTCAAATCAACACAATTGCCTAAATGAGGTAAAAAATCGGATAACTTTGAAATTTCGTTAGCTTCGTTTACATGGGTAAAACCAATAATGTTATTACCAAAAGAATACTTCTGATTGTTTATTTCGTGAAATAAATCGAGTGCATTTTGATTAGAACCAATAATTAAAGTATTGAATCCAATTTTTCTACTCTTTATTCGTCTACCAGTATAAGTAGTCAAAATAAGTCGAAACAATTCAGTAACCAAAAAATGTATTGAAAACAGTGTTAAATAAGAAAGATAATATTGTTTGTAAGTGGCTATCTCATCATCTAATATAATTACAAAAAATAAGATTAACGAGCCTAATAAAGAGGCCAGAAATGTTTGCCCAAATTCTTTTAATCTAGATTTACGATAAATGTTTTTATATGTACCTGATACTGCATAAATAGTAAGCCAAAACAAGGGAATTATTATCAGGGCAAGAAAAAAGTTGTCATCAAAAACAACATCTATTTCATAACCAAATTTTATTGGTTCAATGTATTTTTTTCTAAAAATAAAAAATAAAGTCCAGCTAATTATAGCTGCTAATACATCAATGAAAATATACTTTAAAGTATGTAATTTTTTATTCATTAAAGATGTACTATTTTGAGGTTGTCAAATGCAAAATCGGGGTAATCAACCTTAGATTGAAATCCAAAGAATATTTTATACTGACTAGCATTTGATCTGGTTTTGATAGGCTCCGTAAAATTCAAGTAAATTTTTTTCCAAGTGGTAGTGGTATTCAAATAAAAAACTCCAACTTGATCGCTATCGGCATACAACCCCACCAAAACAGGTTGATTACATTTAAAATTCAACTCTAAAAATACGGTTTTGTTTCGTGGTATTGTTGTAAACGCTTGTGTATAACATTCAAAAAAATCCATTCCTGGAATCATGGAGACTTTTCCTGAGTAAAACCCTTCAAAAACATCACTATTGGTTTTGTACACTACCGTATCAGAAATAGCATTATAACTGAAAGGCAAACTTGCCGATTCAAAGTCCTCCATCCAATAGAAATTGGTGCCAGAAGTATATGTTGTAATTGGAACTAGATTTAACGTTTCTCCTTTTTTTAGCGTAATTTGCTCGGAATAAACGTTGTAAAAAATATATTTAGATCTCCGTTCACTTATCCCATTTTCTTTAATACCAGGATAAACATCTATTTTAACATTGCCTTCTTTTAAAACAGGAAATTTCACTGGTAACTCAAAAATTCCAACTAAATCATTATCAATATAAACCCAAGCATCGGTAATGTTTGACGAGCTTGTTCCTTGTGTAGAATAATTGGTTGAAATGGTAAATTTATCTATAGAAATATAGGATGGAATAGTCGCTTCAAGCTCATCTTTTGAGCAAGAATTGAAACCAAATAAGATTACTAATACTAAAATGTAATTTTTTACGTTGCGCAATGTTTTAAAATATCTCTCCCAAACGCGGATTCAAATTAAATATTGTGCAAAGGTATTAATCTTCTATTAACGACAATGAAATTTTTAATTTTTCAACAATTTTATGTGCCACATCCAGTGCATTGAAGCCATCGTGAATGGTGACCATTGGCGTAGTATTTTCTATAATAGAAATAGCAAATTGTGTAAGTTCTTCTTTTATTGCATTTACTTCGGTTACTTTAGGCTTATCAAAATAAATTTGTTTTTTACCTTTTCCATTACCTAAATCAAGGGTAACAGATAAGGGGTCAGGTTCACCTTCTACGTTCTTAAGCTTGACAACTTCTGCTTGTTTTTCTAGAAAATCGACAGAAATGTAAGCATCACGTTGGAACATACGGGTTTTACGCATGTTTTTTAACGAAATTCTGCTTGCTGTTAAATTGGCAACACAACCATTATCAAATTCAATTCGAGCATTGGCAATATCAGGTGTATCGCTGACTACAGCTACGCCACTTGCATTTATTTTTTTAATGTTCGATTTTACTACACTCAAGACAATGTCGATATCGTGTATCATTAAATCTAGCACCACAGGCACATCAGTTCCTCGAGGGTTAAATTGGGCTAACCGGTGTGTTTCTATAAACATGGGGTTATTGATGTAAGGCAAAGCCGAAGTAAATGCAGGATTAAATCGTTCTACGTGCCCGACTTGCACTTTAACATTGGCTTCTTCCGACAAATAAATCAATTGTTTTGCCTCATCAACCGTATTGGTAATCGGTTTTTCAATAAAAACGTGTTTCGATAGTTTTAATGCTTTTGAAGCACAATCGAAATGAGCCAAGGTAGGTGTAACTATATCTACAGCATCAACCAAATCAATTAATTCGTCCATGTCGGCAAAAGCTTTCACACCAAATTCTTGTGCTACTTTTTTTCTGTTTTCCTCATCCAAATCAAAAAAACCAACCAATTCAAATTGCTCAATTTCTTTTAGTAACCTGATGTGAATTTTACCTAAATGACCTGCTCCTATTACACCTATTTTTAACATCTGTTCATTTTTTTAACAAATGTAGTGCTTAATGATTTTAGTTATTTTGGCACAAAACATTATTATTAACACTGCTATTTTAATAAGAAGCTTTTGAGCCACCTCAATATTGGTTTTTATCTGCTTTTATTTGTAGAAAAATTTAGAAAAGTGCTAGATACCTACAGACATAAAGGATTGAGAAAGCAATTGGCTGATATTGTTGCTGAAAAAGGAATTACCAACTCAAAAGTGCTAAAAGCGATAGAGAAAGTTCCTCGCCATTTGTTTATCCCTGATACTGCTTTTCATAAATATGCATATGAAGACAAGCCTTTCCCTATTGGTTCAGGGCAAACCATTTCGCAACCTTATACGGTAGCTTTTCAAACACAGTTGTTAGACTTAAAACCAACCGACAAGGTGTTGGAAATTGGTACAGGTTCGGGCTACCAAACAGCTGTTTTGTTAGAAATGGGTGTAAAGGTTTTTTCTATTGAACGCCAAAAAGCATTGTTCGACCGTACCAAAGATTTTTTACCTGCTATTGGATATACTTCTGCAAAGTTATTTTATGGCGATGGTTATGCGGGTTTACCCACTTATGCTCCTTTCGATAAAATAATTGTTACGGCTGGTGCTCCTTTTATTCCTGAAGATTTGTTAACTCAACTTAAAGTTGGTGGTATGATGGTAATACCTGTTGGTGAAGGCAAAGACCAAATAATGAAAAAACTACTTAAAAAAGATGCTTCTAATTTTACCTCTGAAGATTTAGGTGTTTTCCGATTTGTGCCGTTGTTGAAGGAGAAAGGGAAAGATTAGTTTGGGTGTTGAGTGATGGGTAGTGAATAATGCTTATTATGATTCTTCATTTGGATAAGTATGAAAAACAAATACTTCTTTGTCAATCAATGCTTGCTCATAATATTCTCTTTTATCACTATCATCCAGAAAATCATCATAAGTAATAGTTTTAAATTCTTCCAATTCTATTATTCTCCAATCATTCATTTCGATTCCACCTCTAGCTATTAAATTGGCTTCATCAAAACTATCAGCTTCGATAAAACAATTCACAAAAGCTCCACAAGTTTCAATATATTCTACATTTGTAGTATTTGGTTTTACATTATATGTAAGGAGAAACATTTTCATATTATAATTATATTACCTCGAAGCCTCTTCTGTTTTAATGGAATTGTCAATCATGGCATTTAACTCGCTTAATTCTTGTTTGGTTAAGTCGCGCCATTGCCCAATGGGTAAATGTTTAAGGGTTAAATTCATTATTCGGGTACGTTCTAATTTTACTACATCAAACTCAAAATGCTCGCACATTCTGCGTATTTGTCGGTTTAGACCTTGTGTTAAAATAATTTTAAAGGTAAATCGGTTCAACTGCTCCACTTTACATTTTTTGGTAACGGTATCTAAAATAGGTACTCCCTCCCCCATTTTTCGAATAAATTCTCCGGTAATGGGTTGTCGGGTAGTTACCACATACTCTTTTTCGTGATTGTTTCTGGCTCGTAAAATTTTGTTTACAATATCACCATCGTTGGTCAATAAAATTAATCCTTGCGAGGGTTTATCTAATCTTCCTATTGGGAAAATACGCTCTGGATGGTTTACAAAATCAATAATGTTACCTTGTATTTGCAATTCGGTGGTACACGTTATACCAACAGGTTTGTTTAGCATAATGTACACAAATTTATTGTCGGGCGGGCTAATCAATTTACCGTTAACCACAACCTTATCACCAACTTGAACTTGCGCTCCCATTACCGCAATTTGCCCATTAATAGTTACTTTTTTTTGCTCTATCAATTTATCGGCTTCTCTTCGCGAACAAAAACCAGTAGAACTGATGTATTTATTTAATCGGGTCGACATTAGTTTTTTATAATAATTTCGGGGTTGATTTTAAGCAAATCGTCTATCATTTCTTGGTTGTTGATTGGAGCAATATAAATTTCGTTATTAAATTTACCTGACCTTATAATCATTCCTTTTGTCCCAATGGCTGGTTTATATCCTACAAACAAAGTCTTTCCTGCCTCAATTTCTTTAATTTTTAAAATATCAATATCGCCTTTTATAAAAGCTGTTTTGTAAAACAGTAAATTGTTTTCAATTTTATAATACGTATCGAAATACAACCAATACAGCAAACCAATGGCTGCAAACAAAACAACTATTCCTGCTGGTTTTGCCAAAAATTCTTTACTATCAACAAAAAACAATATAAAAGGTAGCAAGGTCATGAACCACATGATGTACTTGTAAAAACCTTTTTTACTTGCTTTGTACTTCTTCGAAAAACTAGCGCTCATAATATTTATGTCTGAAAATCATTAAAAAGTCGTCTGGAACTTTAGTTTCGAAAGTAACTTCTTTGTGCGTTACGGGGTGGTTAAACGTCAACACTTTAGCATGAAAAGCCATTCTACCCAAAGGATTTTCGGTTGCACCATATTTTTTATCCCCAATAATAGGATGTTTTAATGCGTTAAACTGCGCACGTAACTGGTGTTTGTGTTCTGTTTCTTGCCAAGCTTCCAACAAGGTGTAATACTCGTTTTTCTTTACCACACTGTAATGACTCACTCCTTTACGAGCATCTTTAGGGTTGTTGCCTGAATACACTATTAAGGCTTTACTTTCTTTTAAATACGACGAAATGGTATCTTCATCTTTTTGCATGGTGCCTTGAGTTACCACTAAATATTTTCGTTTTGTTGCGGTTGCTGCCCAAGTATCAATTAACTCCTGATAAGCCGCGCGTGTTTTTGCAAAAACCATCAAGCCAGAAGCATCTCTATCTAAACGGTGTACTACAAACAAGTGTGCTGATGGGTCTTGTTGTTGAATATGGTCTTGAACAATTCGGTATGCAGTAGTTTTGCGTTCTTTTGCTGTTCCAACCGACAACAATCCTGCACGTTTGTTAATAACAATAATGCTTTCGTCTTCAAAAACAATCTTTAAACCTTGATAAATTACTTTTTTAAATGGTCCATCCCAGCTAATGGTAACCTTATCACCTACAGCCAAATCATGATCAAATTGAGTAGTAAGATCGTTACCCACCTTAATTTGCTTATGCGCCAACAGGGCTTTAATCTTGGTTCTGCTCTTGTCTTTAATTTTTAAAATTAAAAATTCGAGCAACTTTGTAGGCTCTGTAACTGTTAAAACCGATTCGCGTTTGGTATCACCTTTTTTTTTGTAAACTCTTTTGGCCATTTGTTTTATTAAAACACAAAGTTAGTTAAAATAGGTTCTGTAAAAATTTAAAAAATTGTACTTTTGTATTGCTCGATTAAATTGATAATAGTACTATCCATTTAAAAGATTCTTCACTTCATTTGTTATTTTAAATCAATACTGATTTAAAAACAAATTTTGTTCAGAATGACAGTAGTTTTAAGCGTATGAAACCACAACTTTCAACTTATTACTTTTTAACTTTATAAACTATTTTAAGTGTCAGATATTATCCATTTATTACCCGATTCAGTAGCCAACCAAATAGCGGCAGGAGAGGTTATTCAGCGACCAGCAAGTGCGGTTAAAGAATTGCTCGAAAATGCTATTGATGCTGGTGCTACTAGTATTTCGTTGGTAATAAAAGATGCTGGTAAAACATTGATACAAGTTATTGATGATGGAATGGGCATGTCGGAAACCGACGCTCGTTTGAGTTTTGAACGACATGCTACCTCAAAAATTAAAAACGCTGACGATTTATTTAATTTACGTACTAAAGGTTTTAGAGGTGAAGCTTTGGCTTCGATTGCAGCTATTGCACAAGTAGAGCTTAAAACCAAACAAAGCGGCAAAGAACTGGGTACATTTATTTTAATTGAAGGCAGTGAGGTAAAAGAGCAAGAACATTGTTCGTGTGCAAAAGGGACTTCGTTTTCTATCAAAAATTTGTTTTACAATGTTCCTGCTCGTCGTAATTTTTTGAAATCGAACCCTATCGAAATCAAACACATTATTGATGAGTTTCAGCGTGTGGCATTGGTACACCCCGAAATAGCTTTTTCGATGTACAACAACGGTAACGAGGTGTTTAACTTAAACAAAGGCACATTTCGTCAGCGAATTGTGAGTGTGTTTGGGGATAAATACAACCAAAAATTGGTTCCTGTAAGCGAATCAACTGATATTGTTAGCATTGAAGGTTTTGTAAGCAAACCAGAATTTGCCAAGAAAACTCGAGGAGAACAGTTCTTTTTTGTAAACAATCGTTTTATCAAAAATGCTTACTTAAACCATGCTGTACAAAGTGCATTCGACCAGTTGTTGAGCAAAGACCAATTTCCTTCTTATTTTTTAAAATTGGAGATTGACCCTACTAAAATTGACATCAACATTCATCCTACCAAAACCGAAATTAAGTTTGAAGATGAACGTTCAATTTATGCCATCATCAGAACAGCGGTAAAACAAGGTTTAGGAAAAAACAACATTTCGCCTACGCTTGATTTTGAGCAGGAATCGAGTTTTAACATTCCTATTTTTAAATCGACCGACCCTGTTAAAGCTCCAACCATAAAAGTTAATCCGAATTACAATCCATTTAAAATGGACGAGGTTAAACAACAGTTTCATCAAAAACCTGCCGTTCAAAAAACGGATAAAAATTGGGATAAACTGTATCAAGATTTTGAAGTAACTACCTCAACCATTATTGAGAGTAACAAAAAACAAGAAGCAACTCCCGACCAAACCATTTTATCGAACTGGGATGAAGCCGAGACTGACAACAAAAAAACCTTGGTGCAATTGCACAAAAAATACATTTTTACGCAACTGAAATCGGGCTTTTTAATCATTGACCAACAACGAGCTCACGAACGTATTTTATTCGAACAATTTTTAAGCAGTTTGTCATCTAAAAAAAGCATCAGTCAACAATTGTTGTTTCCCGAAACGGTCGATTTTACCTCAGCAGATGCAGAATTGTTGGTTGAAATAAAAAACGATATACAAGATTTGGGTTTTGTGTTAGATAAAGTTGGACGAAGTTCGTTTGTAATTTCGGCAGTACCATCGGAACTACAAGATTTACCGATAAAATTAACCTTAGAAAAATTGCTGGAACAACTTAAATCAAGTTCTAGCGAAATTAAAATAGACAAAAAAGAAAAATTGGCTTCGTCGTTAGCAAAAAGTGCCTCGATAAAATCAGGGCAATATTTGTCGGAAGAAGAAATGAGCAAACTTATTGACAACTTGTTTGCTTGCGAAATGCCTTACAGTTTGCAAAACGGAAAACCCATTATCATCACCTTAAATTTAGAAGATTTAAACAAACAATTTAATTACTAATGTTTAACATGTTTAGAGATACTCCGCCGGTTGTAAAAAACCTCCTTATCATTAATGTTTTAATGTATTTAGCCATGCTAATGCTAAGCGGACAAGGTATTGATTTAACCGATTATTTTGGTTTGCATTATTGGAAAAGTGAGGCGTTTTACCCTCACCAGTTGGTAACTTATATGTTTATGCACAGTTTTACCATTACACACTTGTTCTTTAACATGTTTGCGGTGTGGATGTTTGGTAAAGTACTCGAGAGTGTTTGGGGAAGCAAACGGTTTTTAATTTATTACATGATTACGGGTATTGGTGCTGGGCTAATTCAATTGTTGGTTGCCTACATCCGTTTAATGCCTTTGTACGATGCTCTTTCGCCAGAAGAATTAGCATACATTACCGAAAATGGTTACCAAATTTTACAAGAAGGAAAAAACTTTACCGACCCTATTCCTGGTAAGTTTAACCTTTTAATGAATGTGACCACAGTTGGAGCTTCGGGTAGTGTTTTTGGTGTTTTATTGGCTTTTGGTATGTTGTTCCCGAATACCGAATTGATGTTGTTGTTTCCTCCTATTCCAATTAAAGCCAAATGGTTTGTAATTGGTTACGGTGCTATTGAATTGTACTCTGGAATGGCTGACCGAGCTGGTGATAATGTAGCTCATTTTGCCCATTTAGGCGGTATGTTGTTTGGTTTTTTCTTGATAAAATACTGGCAGAAAAACTCTAATCATTTTTATTGATAAGAAATGGATGGTTTTGTTTTAATTTCATTTCTAGTTTTATTTGTTTTTATTTTTGTTCTATGGTTTTTATTTACCTTATTAGCAATTAAGTTATTACGATATATAAAGCCATCTTTTTTAACTCATATACCCATGAGTAGAATATGGATAGTTTCTGGAATAATTGCAATATTATTATTTGTAGTAATATATAATATACTGTGGTATTAAGTAATTTCTAAAAAACATTAAACCTCAACCCAGCAGAAACAACAAACTCACGGGTTAAGCCATCAGGTCGGGCATCTCGAGTTTTTACTGGTGCAGCAAAAATCAATACCAAATCTGTTTTTTTAGAAAGAGGTACTATACTCGAAAAGTTTAAGTTAAGGGTTAATCCTTGAGAACCTTTTGATGTAACTCTATTACCAAAAGCATCATCGTATTTATCGTTAGCCAAATGGTAAATAAACAATAAACCTGTACTTGCAGTTACTTTTTTAATGGCAAAACTGCGATTAATTCTAAATACCCCATCATCAGCACGCTTTATGTTTTTCGACTCAAAATAACCATTATACGTTTTGTCTTCAGCAACCAAGGTGTGTAAATAGCCATTTTTGTTGGCATTGAATGAGTGTTGGTAACCTACGGTAAAATCCCATTTGCTGTAACGGTAATTAAAACCAAACAAAGCATCGGTAGTTCCTAAACTGGGTTGATAAACCATAGGTAACGGCTTTTTGTTGTCAGATAAATCGGAATTACCCGTTGGTATTTTTACACCACCCACAAAACTCAAATTGGTTTTCTTTTTATTAAATGCAACGTAGCTTAAACTCAAGGTTAAATCTCCTACTCCATTAGTACTACCCAAATTACCACTTGCAAAAACATAAGGCAGCTTTACTTGTGCGTATAATTTTTTCGGTAATACCGTAACCGTTGCTTCAAGTTGGCTTGTTACAATAGCTGTTGACTGGTCGCCCAAACCATACGACTCGGAATACATGATTACATATTTAGGCGATTGAAACATGGATTGAGAAATTAAAATATTTTTGCTAATTAATGAATCTGGATGATTAAAAGCCGTTGTTTCAGGTGCTAATTTATTTCGTACAATGGTATCTTTTTGCTCTGTTTGAGTATTAACAACTAGTGAATCTTTTGCTGTTTTTTTTGCTTTAAAATCTGATGTGTATTCCTCAACATCTTCTTCCACTATTTCTTCTAATTTAACTTTGTCAAACGGTAATTTCTCGTACTTAAATTGAGCTAAACCCAACGAACCTACCGAACAAACACCTGCATCGCTACACCCTTGTGCATAAGTTTGTTTACTGAAAATCAGCAAAATAAATGCAACAAGTATAATTGGGTAAAATTTCATTTTGTTTGTTTGATACAAACTTAATCAAATTATTTATGATGAACTTTAAAGTTCATTGAGCAGTTTTAAGCTCGTTTCTGTAAGGTTTTTTACTGCCAATTTAATGTCCCAATTGGCTTTGTTTCTTTTTTCCACCCTGTTGGAAATGGCTCTTAATTGCAAACAAGGAATACCCTCCAACAACGTAGCGTAAAAAAAAGCTGCGCCTTCCATACTTTCAATTTGCGGATTGAACAATTCTTTTATTTTTTCGATAGAACCCTCTTCTCCATGAGTAGTATTTACGGTAATAGCCGACACTTTTTTTGATAATTGAATGGCTTTTGTATCTATAGCAATGGAATTCACCATAGCTCCATTTAACAACGAAAAATCTTCATCTTCAATCAAGTCCATATCAATTAGCGATAAGAATTTTTCCCCATCTTCAGCTCCCAATTCTGCTATTCTATCAGTTGTTACATTCACCACCTCTCCAAGTTGAATGGTTTCATCAAAAGTTCCTGCCAAGCCTAAATTTATGGCGTAATCGTACAAGGTATTGTTTAATGATTTGCCCATCCAATAAGCTGTACAAGTCATTCCAACACCAGGAATCAATACATCAATCTGAGCATTTTTATAGGTGTACTTTCTCAATTTTTGATTGGGCTGTTCAATAAATTTAAAATGAGTCAATAAAGGCTCTATTTCGAGATAAGTTGCTGATACCAATAGAATTTTCATGACATTAGATTTGAGTGATGGGTTGTGGTGATGAGTTTACTCCTCATACTCAACACTCACCGCAATTTATTTAATAAAAACTAGGTTTTACCTCTTTCTCACTAAAATGAACGCCATAATTTTCCAACTCATCTAAAATTGGTTCATAAATTTCCTTTTCGATTGGAATATGAACACCAGGCGTAGTTATGGTTCCATTTAAAATCATTTTAGTAGCAATAGCAACAGGCAAACCAACTGTTTTAGCCATAGCGGTATAAATTTGGTCGTCTCCTTTAACCACCATCGACGAATGAATTTCTTTGTATGCTCCATCTTTTTCATATAAGAAACGATGCCACATCACAATCATATCCTTATCATTAGGCTCTAATGATAATTTTTTCTCTAAAATATGTTGTAAAATTTGAGCCGGAGTTAAATCTTTCAAACCAATTCTCGTGTCATCAAAAATACCCAACCACACAAATTTCTCAAACAAATCAACATCATCCTGACGAATGTTTAAGTAGTGTTTAAATTTTAACTCCACCGAATCGGTAACATTATAGGCTAAAAACGAGTTGATAAAATCTCTATGAGTCATTTCTTCTGTTCCTTCCATGATGTAGCTATCGTCGGTTGCTCCTAACTGTACAAAAGCATCCCATGCACGACAAAAACCAGGTTTACGTAATGTTCCTCTATACATGGTTGGAATATCTTTTAAACCATACACTTCTCTATATTGTAATGAATCTCTGTTAGCATAACCTTCAAACTTACCGTGCCCTTCAATTTCAATAATTTCAGTCCTTCTAAACAATTTATGGTAAGGAATAAACTTGTATTTTCCATTTTGGATAAACTTAACAGTTCCTTGTCCAGCCAACACCACATTTCGAGGATTCCATGTGAATTTATAATTCCAAGGATTGTTATCGCTTTCAGGAGCAATTAAACCACCAGTAAATGTTTCAAATGCTTCTAATCTACCTCCCTCGTTTCTTATATTATCAATCACACGCATTGCTGACAAGTGGTCGATACCTGGGTCAACACCAATCTCATTCATTATAATAATATTGGCATTTTTTGCTTCAGAATCCAACGCTTTCATTTCTTTACTTACGTAAGAAGCAGTAACCATGTGCTTTTTATATTTAACACAATCTTTAGCTACTGAAATGTGCATGTGTGCAGGCAACATTGAAATTACTAAATCAGCTTCATCAACTAATCTATTTCGCTCCTCATCGTTGTTTACATCAAATGCTATCGCCTTTGCTTTTTCATGGTTATTAGCTGCTCTTGCAGCCAATTCCTTTGACTGGTCGGCAATAGTAACAAACCAATTCTCCTGTTCAGCATTAAAAAGTAAATATTGAATTAATGAAGAAGTAGATCTTCCAGCACCGATAACAAGGATTTTTTTCATAGTAATTTAGATTATTTCAATCAAGTTCGAAATTCGTTAATTATAGTCCTTTTTTAAAGCAATTATGCTGAATTTTACTAACAAACTAATTGTTATTAACTATGAACAGATCCATTTTAATAAAAGGAGCATCTCTTGGATGTGTTGCTGTAATTTTGGGAGCACTTGGTGCTCACGCTCTAAAAAACATGTTAACACCTGACCAACTTGCCAGTTTTGAAATAGGTGTTAAATATCAAATGTATCATGCTATACTATTGGTAGCTTTAGCTTTTTACATTAAAAAAGAACCTTCTAAATACATCTCTTCTACAATAAACCTAATGTTTTTTGGGGTTATTTTATTTTCAGGCTCTATCTATTTATTAACCTTAAAAAATATATTGGCTATAGAATTCCTAAAATTTGCTGGACCAATTACTCCAATAGGAGGTATATTATTGGTAATTGGATGGTTTTTATTAATACTAGAAGGGTTCAAAAAAAATTAACTAGTGTGGTCAATAGTGATGACCCATTTACCTTCAATTTTTTTCCAATACAAGGTAAAATACCCTCCTGGATTATCTAATTCTCGTTGTAAACTCCATTCTCCCAACATATAAGCTGAATCGTTATTTACGTCAAGTTTTACTACTTTAAACGTTAGCTTACCCATTGCTGCTTTATCAGGATAAGAAGTTTTATAATTCTCTAAAGTTGTTTTCCAACCATACTTGATTCCATTCTTCCCTATAAACATTAATGAATCTGAATTCCAATAACCCTGCATAAATTCATCAATGTTTCCTTTATTCCATGCCTTTTCTTGCATATCCATAACAGCTAAAATTTCTTTTTCATCATTTTTCATATTGCTGCAAGATGTGATAAAAATAATTATGATTAAAAAATACTTCATGGTATAAAAGTAAAAAAGCCCTCGCAATTGCGAGGGCTTGAATTAACTTATTTTCTATTATCTTACAATTAATTTTTCAGTGATGGTATTTCCTTCCGAAGAAATACTTACCAAGTAAAAACCTGCTGATAGTTTATTTTCAAACTTCACATTTACCTTGTATTCTGATTGGTCGGTATTTAACTGTTTTGTTAAAATTACTTTTCCATAAATATCGGTTATTGTAAGTGTTGAATTTGGATATAAGTATTCTAAATTCACATTCAATTGCTCTCCACTATTCGGATTTGGATAAATGCTTAATGTTGTTGGGTTATTAATTACCTCTCCTTCATCTTGATTTGATAGTCTAGAAGAAGATAACTCAAATAATCTTGAGAAAGATGGAGTTGTTACTTCACAAATTGAACTATATGACCCCCAATCTCCATTCACATAAGCTCTAGCTTGTAACTCATAAACTGTACTAGGTTGAATTACGCTTCCAAACCAACCAAGTGCCACTCTATATATAGTATTATTCCAATAATATACGTTCGCAGTTCCTTGTTCTGTTAATTTATATTCATAGTTTGAAGATTGTTGTACGCTTGTAAAGTAGATTAATTCTGACAGAGAATTAACTACTGCACCACATTGACTAGATGTCACACTCATAATAGGAATTGCTGGAGTAGTTACTTCACAGATTGGACTAAAATTACTCCAAGCTCCATTTACATATGCTCTTGATTCCAATTCATAAACCGTATTATATTTTATAGCACTTCCAAACCAACTTAGAGCAACTCTCCATATAGTGTTGTTCCAAAAATATACATTTGATGTTCCTTTTTCAGTTAACTTATACTCATAATTTGTTGCTTTATTAATCGGTTTAACATAGATTAAATCCGTTAAATTAACTAGAGTTGTATTACATACATTTGAAGTAACATTAGGTGATGGTATAGCTGGAGTTGTAATATTACATGCGTTACTAAACAAACCCCAATTAGCACCTACTCTCACTCTAACATCTATAGAATAAGTTGTGTTATATTTTATCCCTGGAAACCACGCCATTGAAATATTGTTTCTACCATAGTTAAATGTTAATACTGTGCCAACACCTTGTTCTGTTGCTCTAAACTGATATTCATTTGCTGTACTTACAAAATAAGCTTTAATTACATCAGTTAAATTACTAACTGTAATCCCACAAAATTCAGCTTTAACTTCTGTATTAGGGACACAATTATCCGAATTCACTGTTACATTCTGCTGAGCTGAACATCCATTTGTTGTAACAGTTACAGTATAAGTTCCCTCTGCTAATCCTGTAGCAACAGCATTATTTTGAATAGGTAGTGTATTCCAAGAATAGGTGCCTCCTCCACTAGCAGTTGCTGTACCGTCATTCTTAGCACAAGTTTCATTTGTACTTGAAGTATTTATGGTTGGTAACGCATTAACTATAATTAAATTGGTTCTTATCGTGTCATCACTACCAAAAGCATTAGAAGCTGTTAATGTAACTGTGTAAGTTCCTGCTACATTATACGTATATGTAGTGTTTTTACTTGTCGACATTCCTCCATCACCAAAATCCCACAACCAAGCAGTTGGAGTATTTGAACTTAAATCCGTAAAATTAATCGACTCTCCTGCACAAATAGTTGTAGCATTGGTTGAGAAATTTGCTACCGGAGCTGAACCTGCAGGATTTACAGTTAGCGTTGCAGAATTTGATGTGGCAGTTGGAGTACAATTACCAGAAGCTATACAACGATACGTATAGCCATTCATAGCAAGGGTTGCACCAGTAATATTTAAAGTAGCAGTTGTTGCATTACTATAAACACCACCATTGCTAATATTACCAAATCCGCTACCTGTATTTACTTGCCATTGATAACCTGTTGCATTAGATGCTATAACACTAAAACTAGTATTGTTACCTTCTGTAATTACACTATTCGATGGTTGTGATGAAATAGAAGGAGCCGCATTTACCGTAATGTAACCTACTTTGGTCTCTCCATCACTACCTGAGGCATTGGTAGCTGTTAATACAACTTGATACACACCTGCAGTGTTATAGGTAATTGTAGGATTTTGAGATGTAGATGATGATGGTGTTCCTCCTGTAAACGTCCAACTCCAACTTGTAGGTGTGTTGGTACTTAAGTCACTAAAACTTACTGAAGATCCTGCACATAATGTAGTTGGAGTTCCGCTAAAATCTGCTACTGGAGCTGAACCTGCAGGATTTATATAAACTCCATAATCTTCAACATCACCAACTATTAATGGAGATTCACAACCTGAAGCAACAGTTTGATAATCACCAACAACTCTTAATCTTAGCAAAGCACCTGTTACTGCTGTACCTGGAATCGTTACATTCTGATTATGTGTAGCATTAGAATTTACTGGTACTGTTTGTGTCGTAATTAATTCTGTAGCATTACTATACGCACCATCATTGTTATAATCTATATAAACTCTGTATTGAAAACCTTGTCCAGAATTACCAGCATATGCTGTTACTGACAAATTGTACGTCTGATTAGCTTCAACAACTGTTGTATTAGAACAAGAAAAATCTTGGTATTCACCATTCCTAATTGTACTTGTTGTATTATTTATTTCATTAAAAGTTACATTTGAAATAGCATAACCATAATTACCAGATGGATTCGAACTTACATTTTGACAAGTTGCAGTCGGAGAGCTATATATCGTAATAAACCCTGATTTTGTTTCAGCATTACCCGTTCCAAAAGCATTAGTAGCAGTAAGAGTAACTGCATAAGTACCTGGAGTTGCATAATTAACTGTTGGATATTGGTCAGTAGATGTTGTTGGACTACCTCCAGGAAATGACCAACTCCATGAAGTTGGATTACCTTCTGATAAATCAAAGAAATTAATTGAAGATCCTGCACAACCACTTTGTGAACCGCAAACTGCCTCAAAATTACTCACTGGAACTGCAACTGGGTTACACTTTGTAGAAGTTGTTAAACTTGCTCTTGACGATAACAGCCATGCTCTTGCTCTAGTTACTTGGTTTGCAGTAAATTCAGTTTGACAATCATCACTTGAATAATCCATAAAATTATGAATATGGTCTGAAGAAGAACCGCCAGTACAAGTATTGGTTGCGACAACACAATCACTTGCGCTCCTTTTATGTGGAGGCGTATCACAAACTTTATCTCCATCAGTACTACAGTTGTTATTAGTTGGACAAGTACTACCAGATCCATCACCCTCAAAAGTATGGTATAAACCAAATGCATGCCCAACCTCGTGGGTTGTAGTAACATTTTGATTGGTATATGATTTTAAATTATAACACAAGGTACCTGTAGGATCATATCCAAAAGAATTGTACAAAATAACCGCTCCATCTTTTGATGCATCTTGAATAAAATAAGCATAACCTTGAGTTCCTCCACCTCCCATATTTCCATCTATACCTGCAACTATCCAAAATTGATAATAATTAGTATTTCCCCAATTACTCAATGCTTTAACTGCTATTTCATTCATTGAACTACCACCATCATTTGTAATACCTTGAGTAGCATAATCACTTGTTCCTGAACCATTCACTCTATTAATACCTGATGTTGGATTCCCTGAAGGATCTACTGAGGCTAAACAAAAATTAATTTCCATATCTACCCCAGTGTAAGGTGCTTGGTTTCTAAATGCCTGATTTAAATTATTTATTGCACTGTGAATTTGTGCGTCAGAAATATTTGTACCCGTACCTTCTGGCTCTCCTAAATGTATTACATGTACAACAACTGGGATATTGTAAACTGTTCCTTTATTTAAAGGATTTCCTTGTTGAACAAGTTTGTTGTAATTAGCTATTTTTTGAGCATAACTTGGGTCGTTAGCCATCAATTCTTGCAAAAGAATACCTGATTTACATTCTTCTTGATTGTTATAGGCAACAACATTTTGTTTAGATAATGTTTGACCATAAGAAATTGTAAGAAGCAACATTAACGATAGAAAGAAAGCGGCAATTTTTTTCATGATAGTGTGTTTTAATGATTCGAAAAGAAAAATAATAAATATTTGTTGATTTAATTGATAAATTTAGACGAATCAATAAATATTTAACACTAATAAAACGATTATAAATAAGATTTGGTTGCTTAACTAAAAATCTCCTTTAATTGTTGATTGATTAGCTTAGATTTATTCCAAATCATCAAATGATCACCTTTTTCGACAAGGTGGGTTGGAGTAATGTTTGTAATGGGAATTACAATGTCTTTATTACCGTGGATGTGAATAATTTTTGATGAGGCTTTTTTTTTATCCCAATTTAAAATAGCTTTAATGCTCCAAACAATAAAATCAATGTTGATGTTTTCAGCCATTTGATAGAAAATTTCTCGTTGTTGGCTGTTCATGACACCAAAAAAACGAGAAGAATGCCCCACCAAATAACGTACTCTTTCTACATTCAACAATCGAGTAATGCCAATAAATTTTAATCGCTTAAGCTGACTGGGTAACTCCTTACTGGTTTTGGCACTAGAAATTATCACTACTTTATCAGGATTAATGATGTCGGCAAGTTCGGAGCAAACCATACCCCCCATAGATACTCCCAATAAAGAAAATGATTGTGTAGTATCTATTATCTTCACCAATTCCTGCGCGTAATCTTTAAGTGTTTTAATGTTGGGATAAGGAGTCCATTCTAAATCAACAAACTCATAACCATCAATGGGTTCAATTTCAGAGAACAATCGCTTATCTGCTCCCATTCCTGGAATCCGATAAATAATATGCTTTTTATTTTCCAATACTAAATGAAATCCTGAACACTCATTTGTTGGCTTTGTGTTTGGACAAACCCAATACTTTTTTTCATGGCAGGATGCATTTCAATATCATCTTGAACAAATGGTACAACTTTTCTGAAATCAGCAACCATTTTCTCAATAGTTTTAGATGATTTTAAAGGTCGTCTAAACTCCAAACCTTGAGCTGCATTCATCAATTCAATTCCAAGAATTTTTTCCAAGTTGTCAATCATACGATAGACTTTTGTTGCAGCATTTGCTCCCATACTCACGTGGTCTTCTTGTCCGTTTGATGAATCAATGGTATCTACAGAACAAGGAGTTGCCAATTGTTTGTTTTGACTTACCACCGAAGCCTGTGCATATTGAGGAATCATAAACCCACTGTTTAACCCTGGATTAGCTACCAAAAAAGCTGGTAATTTTCGTTGTCCACCAATTAATTTATAGGTTCTTCGTTCCGATATACTTCCTAATTCTGCAACAGCAATACTTAAATAATCTAACACCATCGCCAAAGGCTGTCCATGAAAATTCCCTGCCGAAATCACATCATCCTCATCAGGGAAAATAGTTGGATTATCGGTTACTGAATTGATTTCAGTTTCAAATACTTTTTGTGCGTGAGTGATAGCATCTTTACAAGCGCCATGAACTTGAGGTACACAACGGAAGGAATAAGGGTCTTGAACGTGCTTTTTTTCTTGTTTAATAATTTGACTGCCTTCCAACACTTTTAGAATATTTCGAGCAGTTACAAATTGTCCGTTGTGAGGTCTGATTTTATGCACCAATTCGTTGAAAGGTTCTATTCTTCCATCATACGCTTCTAATGAAGTTGCAGCAATAATATCTGATAAATTAGACAGTTTTCTAGCTCTTAATAATGAATGAATACCATACGCACTCATAAATTGCGTTCCGTTTAACAACGCTAAACCTTCTTTAGATTGTAATTTGATAGGCTCCCAACCAAACTTTTTATTGATTTCTGCTGAAGTATATTTTTTTCCTTCAAAATTAACTTCTCCCAATCCTAACATAGGTAAAGTTAAATGAGCCAATGGAGCTAAATCGCCCGAAGCACCTAAGGAACCTTGCTCATAAACCACTGGAAAAACATTGTGATTATACATGTCAATTAATCGTTGAACGGTAATTAACTGCACTCCAGAATGACCATAACTTAAGCCTTGAATTTTTAACAACAACATTAAACGAACCACATCAGTTGGTACTTCATCGCCCAAACCACAAGCATGCGACATGACCAAATTTCGTTGTAAGGTTTCTAAGTCTTTGTTTGGAATGGAAGTATCGCACAACGAACCAAAACCAGTATTTATTCCATAAATGGGTTTATCGTGACGAGCCAATTTCTCATCCAAATATGTTCTACATTTCACAATGGCAACTTCAGCTTCTTGCGATAAAACCAATCGTCTGTTGCTTTTTAAAATCTCGTCGATTGACTCGAGGGTTAACCAGTTTTTATTGATGTAGTGAATATCCATTGTTAAAATTCTTTGTTTGTTTATCCTTCGACAGGCTCAGGATGACAATTTGATAAATTATGAATGTTGAATGTATGCAATCAGCTCTTCTGATGTTTTAAAAGGCTTTTTTTCGTCAGCATCAACACTTTTTACAAATGTTTCGCCATTTTCGTTGGCAGAAACAATAAACTTTATTCCTTTTTTTTCTGCAAAAATCATTTGCTTTTGCCATTTGGCTTGTTCGGTGTACAATTCTGCATTGATGCCTTTGTCTCTTAATGCAAAAAGCATGGGTAAAAATCGAGTTTCGTCTGCTTCACTTTGTCGAGTAAACAACACTTGCGTAGAATCTCCTTTAAATTCAGGATATAAATTGTTGTCTAACAACACATCGTAAATACGGTCAGCACCAAAAGAAATACCCACACCCGAAACATTTTTTAAACCAAATTTACCCGTTAAATCATCGTATCTTCCACCACCAGTTATACTCGGGAAATTATCTACTTTAACCTCAATAATAGTTCCAGTATAATAACCTAAACCTCGGGCAAGTGTTGGGTCGAAAATTACTTTTGCTGTTTTTAATCCTAGTTTTTGTAAGTTTTCAAAAACAAATTTTAGCTCTTCAATTCCATTTATACCATTACTGGAGTTACGAATATTTTTACTTAAAGAGTTTAAAAGATTCATCTCTTTAGATAAATTATCTAATTCAGAGAATCCTTCAGAAGTCTCTTTTCTAAAATTATTGGAATTAATTACTAATAATAAATTTACAGCAATCTCCTTTTCTATTCCATAAGATAAAAGTTCTTTTAAAACACCTTCAGCACCTATTTTATCAAATTTATCAATAGCTACTACAATTTGTTCAAATCTATCAATTTCACCTGCAGACTCAACAATACCTTGTAATATTTTTCTATTGTTAATTGAAACAGTATAGTTTAATTTTAACTCTCCATCTTTTCTAAAAAAGTCAGAAAAAACATCATCAATCATTTTGATCAAATCCACTTCGTTTAATAAGGAATCAGAACCTATTATATCTGCATCGCATTGGTAAAACTCCACGGTAACGCCCCTTTTGTGGTCGGTCAGCACGCCAAACAGGTTGTATCTGAAACCTACGGAAAGGAAAAGTAATGTCGTTTTGGTTTTGTACTACGTAACGAGCAAAAGGAACAGTTAAATCGTAGTGCAAGGCTTTTTTCTGCAATACTTGTAGAAAGTGATGATCAATCTTTTTTTCAGATTTAAGTTTTGCATCATCCATCTAAAATGTTTTTTCCTTAGCTAAATAATCACCAGAATTTAAAATCTTAAAATTAATTTATCACTTTCATCACCACCAGTACCAACCAAGGTACTTAGGTTTTCCATAGCTGGTGTTTCAATTTGTTGAAAGCCATACTTTTTAAACGATTTTTTAATCGTGTCAAAAATATAGTTTCTTCGAACCATTTCTATTGGTGAAAAATCTCTTGTTCCTTTTGGTATGCTTGGCTTTTGGCTCATCTTTTCTTGTTGTTTCTCGCAAAGTCGCAAAGACTGCTAAGTTTTTTTTCTTTTACATAATTACTAAAGGCTAATTACTTAACCAATTTCTTGTATTTGAATCGTTGTGGCTCTGTACCCAAACGTTTTCTTCTGTTTTCTTCGTATTCAGAATATGAACCCTCAAAGAAATACACCTCTGAGTTACCTTCAAAAGCTAAAATGTGTGTACAAATTCTATCTAAAAACCATCTATCGTGAGAAATGATAACTGCCGAACCTGCATAACTTTCAATACCTTCTTCAAGTGCACGAATAGCGTTAACATCTAAATCGTTGGTAGGCTCATCGAGCAACAACACATTGGCTTCTTGTTTCATGGTCATTGCCAAGTGCAATCGGTTTCGTTCTCCACCAGATAAAACACCCACTTTTTTACTTTGGTCGCCACCAGCAAAGTTAAATCTCGATAAATATGCTCTTGAATTAATGGTTCTACCTCCAAAATCCATCATTTCAGCTCCTCCAGAGAAAACTTCAAAAATTGATTTTGTTGGGTCTAATTCAGCGTGATCTTGATCAATATATCCTATTTTAACTGTTTCTCCCACTTTAAATGTTCCCGAATCAGGCGTTTCTTCACCCATAATCATTCTAAACAAAGTGGTTTTACCAGCTCCATTCGGACCAATTATTCCTAAAATTGAAGCAGGAGGTAATTTAAACGTAAGGTTTTCGTAAAGCAGTTTATCTCCAAATGCTTTAGAAATTCCATTGGCTTCAATTACTTCATTACCTAAACGTGGACCATCAGGAATAAACAACTCCAGTTTTGCTTCTTTTTCTTTCGAATCTTCGCTTAATAATTTATCGTAGTTACTCAAACGAGCTTTCGATTTAGCCTGTCTTCCTTTTGCATTCATTCTCGACCATTCCAACTCACGTTCAAGAATTTTTCTTCGCTTGCTTTCGGTTTTTTCTTCCTGAGCTAATCGTTTCGATTTTTGATCCAACCATTCTGAATAATTTCCTTTCCAAGGAATACCTTCACCTCTATCTAACTCTAAAATCCACCCAGCTACATTATCTAAGAAATAACGGTCGTGGGTAATGGCTATAACCGTCCCTGGATATTGTTGCAAATGTTGTTCTAACCAATAAACCGATTCAGTATCCAAGTGGTTGGTTGGCTCGTCTAACAATAATATATCTGGCTGTTGTAATAATAATCTGCAAAGTGCAACTCTACGCAACTCCCCTCCTGAAAGGTTTTTAATCAAAGCGTCTTCTGGTGGGCAATTCAAAGCATCCATTGCTCTAGAAAGTTTAGTATCTAATTCCCAAGCATCTAATGCATCAATCTTATCTTGTAATTCGGCCTGACGTTTCATCAATTCATCCATCTTGTCAGGATTCTCGTAAACCTCTGGTTCACCAAACTTTAAATTAATGGCTTCATATTCTGCCAAAACATCAATGGTTTCTTGAGCTCCTTCCTGAACAATTTCTTTAACAGTTTTGGTTTCATCCAATTTAGGCTCCTGCTCTAAATACCCAACTTTATACCCTGGAGAAAAAGTAACATCTCCCTGATAAGATTTGTCAACTCCTGCAATAATTTTTAACAAAGTAGATTTACCAGAACCGTTCAAACCAATGATACCTATTTTGGCACCATAAAAGAAAGATAAATAAATGTCTTTGATAATTGTTTTTCCTGAAGGTATGGTCTTACTAACCTTGTTCATCGAAAATATCACTTTTTTATCGTCGCTCATAGTCAAAAAATATGTTTTTGTTTAGGATGGCAAAGTTAAAAAAGTCTAGGCAACTTTAGTGAGAATTTGTAATAAGTTCTCAATATTTTTCTTTACTTAATTTTATAGTGGCATTAGTCGTGCCTATATTGTCAATAAAAGATTAAATTTGTTTTGCAAATGATGCAAATGAAAAGTATTTTAACCATACTAACTGTTTTATGTTTCTTTTTTAATCTTAAGGGACAAGGCACCCTATATGTTGGAAACATTTTAAATTGTTCATTTGACTATACTCCTGACACCATCTTGCTTTCAAATTCTAGTAGTGTTACTTCTGGAAAAAAATATTACTTTGATTTAAATCAAGATTTTTTAATAGATATAGAATTTGGGCTATCTTATGTTAGTGGAGGCGGAGGTAATGCTCAATACATTACTGTAACACCATTTAATGGGAATAAAATTGCTTGTTTTGATTCTACAGTAAATTGCTCTGGCCCTTCTCCTGGATACACCATAAATCAAAGTATTACAAACCTTTATAACTTTAACGATACGTTAATTAGAAGTGATTTAAATTTTTCTAATACAATAAGCTATATATATGCTTCAAGAACAGTTCTTACAGATCCTTGTGCAATATACACCTTTAATCCATGGATTGGAACAGGTGATAAATACATTTTGGTTTCACAAAATAATGATAATGAATATGCATGGATAAAACTAACTGTAACAGCTAACAATAAAATAATCATTGACAAATTTTCAAGCTCTCAATGTTTGAACTTTCAATGTGCCGATAATGATTCGTTAGAATTTAAATTTCATTTTACGAATAATCTCTTGGATAGTAGTGGAAATTCCAATCACGCCATTGTATTTAATGGAAATTTTGCCGCAGATAAATTTAGCAATTCAAATGAAGCCATTTTAATAAATAATGGTGGGTATATCGAATTCCCTTATATTACTGACATGAAGAATAACAGTTGGACATACAGTCTATGGTTTAACTATGAAAGTTTAAATCCTTTCTATAACAGCCTACTTTATTCATTAGAGCCTATAAAATATTTATTTATTAATCCAGCCGATAGTACTATCGGATCTACAATAGGATCTAATATTGTTTCAACAAGTAAAAAGGTTCAAAAAAATGTATGGAATCATGTTGCAATATCTCACTCTTTATTTTATTCAAAAATTTATATAAATGGAGAACTTGACACCTTAATACTGAATCAAAATTTCTTACCAAATTCACCAAATTACAATTTACAAACTGAAAATTTTAATGGTCTTCTAGACGATATAAGATTCTACAATATTCAACTCAACGATAGTTGTGTTAGAGATATCTTCATTTCCGAATTAGGCGATTATATTCCCATAGTTAGTATTGATAAAATCAAAAATGACATTTCATTTGAAGTTTACCCAAACCCAAATGATGGTAATTTTTTATTTCGTTCAAATGAACTAATTAAAGATGTAGTGTTCTTTAATTCCCATGGAGAGATTATTAGAACTATTCATAACATTGATGATTATCAATTAAATATTTCTAATTTTTCAAAGGGTTTTTATATAATTCAATTTATATCTAACACACAGAAGCATTATTCAAAAACATTGATTATTAATTGATTTGTTCAATATAGTATCGTAAATACTTAACTTCGCCACACTTAAATTATCTAGATGGCATCTATTTCTAATTATTTTACTTTAATAAAATTCAGTCACACCATTTTTGCTTTACCCTTTGCAGTTATTGGTTTTTTTCTAGCTACCATACAAATTGCATCTCCAATAGAATGGGTAAAGTTTATTTATGTGGTTCTTTGTATGGTGTTTGCCCGAAGTGCCGCCATGGCTTTTAATCGATACATTGACCGAGATATTGATAAAGCCAATGCCCGAACTGCTGAAATTAGAGAAATTCCGAACGGCACCATCAAACCTAAATCGGCATTGTTATTTGTAATTGTTAACTGTGTACTTTTTATTGCTACCACATATTTTATCAATCCCCTTTGTTTTTATTTATCGCCCATAGCATTAATTGTAGTGCTGGGATATAGTTTAACCAAACGTTTTACAGCGTTGTGCCATTTGGTTTTAGGTGTTGGATTATCGTTAGCACCAATTGGCGCTTATTTAGCCGTTACGGGTAAGTTCGACTGGTTGCCGTTATTTTTCTCTTTTGCCGTTTTGTTTTGGGTGAGTGGTTTTGATATTATTTATGCCCTGCAAGATGAAGAATTTGACAAACAACAAAAATTGCATTCTATACCAGTAATGTTGGGCAAGAAAAATGCTTTGTTTTTATCAACTATACTTCACATTATTACAGCCTCGTTAATTCTGTTTGCAGGATTTTATGCTGGGTTTAATTATTTTTATTGGATTGGTTCTGGCATTTTTATTGCTCTGCTGGTTTATCAGCATTTAATTGTTAAACCAAGCAACTTGAGTAGAGTTAATTTAGCTTTTTTTACTACCAATGGTATTGCAAGTGTGGTTTTCTCCATTTTTGTGCTGTTAGATTTATTTTTAGTTAGATAACAATTTGATTCAACTTCTTACACATATCAAAAAAATTGCAGTTAACAAATGGACTGCTTTATTGGTGATATTGTTTATTGCTACAATAGTTACTTCTTATTTTGTAGTAGGTTATTCATCTAAAAAACTCATCTATCAAAATGTAAGCAAGTTACCAAATGCTGATGTTGCGTTGGTTTTAGGCACTAGCAGATACACTGCAACAGGTTATGCCAACTTGTTTTTTAAATACCGAATAAAAGCTGCCGTAGATTTGTATAAAACAGGTAAAGTAAAACACATAATTGTGAGTGGCGACAACAGTTTGTTTGAATACAACGAACCACGAGAAATGCGAAGAGCATTGGTGAGAGAAGGTATTCCAATTGAAGCTATTACGCTAGATTTTGCAGGTTTTAGAACATTAGACTCTGTTGTGCGCTGCAAAGAGGTTTTTGGACAAAACAACTTCATCATTATCTCACAGGAGTTTCATGTTGCTAGAGCTTTATTTATAGCCAAAAAATTTAACATAAGTGCGATAGGTTATGCTGCTCAAAGTCCTCCTCAAAGCTATTCGTTTAAAACCAATTTCAGAGAATTTTTTGCTCGTACCAGAGCCGTTATCGATTTGTATGTATTGAATACTCAACCTAAATTTTTAGGAAGCAATGAAACTATTAATTTATAAACTCCCCTTCAGCTCCCCAAAGGGGAGAGAAAAAATATGAAACTATACAATTCCCTCCCTTTGGGAGGGTTAGGGTGGGACTACTTCAACTTCAACATATCTTCTACTCCAATATACCTTTCAGCAGTAAAACCTTCGGCATATTTAACACCAATTTCTCGTCCGTACTGCATCATTCTTGCTTTTATAAAATCAAAAAATTCTTCGCCACTTATAGGTGTTATTGGTTCGGTTGATTTTGGATCAAAAAATTGTGAGCCAAAACACTGAATAGCCTCTATTTTTTTATCTACAAAATCGCTTACATCCACCACAAAATCAGGTTTTATAAATCTATCCTGTATGTAATGATAAACCGCTTTGGGCCTCCATTTATCTTGATTTACTCCATTTAATTGTGTTTCAATCTTTATCAAACCAGCATAAAAACAAGCCTCAGAAATAAGTTTTGAAGCTCTGCCATGGTCTGGATGCCTGTCGTTAACTGCATTAGCCAAAACAACTTCTGGTTGGTATTTTCTAATTATTTTAATTATTTCCAATTGACTTTCTTTATCATTTCTAAAAAAACCATCAGCCAACCCAATATTTTCTCTAACAATAACACCAAGAACTTTTGCAGCATTGTTGGCTTCAATTAACCGTAACTCTCCACTACCTCTCGAGCCTAACTCACCAATAGTTAAATCTAAAACCCCTACTTTTTTACCCTGAGCAATGTGTTTTAACAATGTCCCTGAACAACTCAACTCCACGTCATCAGGATGAACTCCTATGGCTAAAATATCTAATTTCATGCTAAATAATTTATTCAAATTTATGACATTTTTTTTGAATTAACTTCTTTAGAAATAGCTGTCAAAACTCATTAATATTGTTAATTTTTCGAATTACCTTTGCTAAAAATTAAAATAGTATGAGAATAGAATTTAAAGGTGCGGCAAGAACGGTTACAGGAAGTAAACATCTTATTACTTTGTATTCTGGAAAAAAAATATTGCTCGATTGTGGTTTATTTCAAGGTAAAGATGCTGATGAGTCTAATCACAATAAAAACCTTGGGTTCGACCCTTCAAAAGTTGATTACTGTATATTGTCTCATGCGCATATCGACCACTCTGGAGCTATTCCATACTTAGTTAAAAAAGGATTTAAAGGTCAGATTTTTTGTACAAATGCTACTAAAGATTTATGCGAAATAATGTTGGTAGATAGTGCTCATATTCAGGAAGCAGATGTACGCTATGTTAACAAAGCTCGTGCTCAAAAAGAATTAGAATTAATCGAACCACTATATACCATTGAAGATGCATTAGAATCGCTAAAATACTTTAAGGGTGTTGATTATGAAAAATGGATAAAGATTGACAACGAAATTGAACTTTGTTTTACCGTTGTTGGACATATTTTAGGTGCTGGAGCAGTTAATTTAAAAATTAAAGAAAATGGCAATGTTCATAAACTTTGTTATACTGGAGATATTGGTCGACCAGACCACAAAATAATTAAGAACCCCAAAACCTATCCTGACGCAGATTATATAATTACTGAATCTACTTATGGTAATAGATTACATGAAAGTACAAAAAATAGTGAACGACGTTTATTGGAAATTGTTTATGAAACTTGTGTAGTAAAAAAAGGAAAACTCATCATTCCAGCTTTTAGCTTGGGACGAACGCAAGAAATTGTTTTTGCACTCGACCAATTAGAAACCAACGGACAATTGCCAAAAATAAATGTTTATGTTGACAGTCCTCTATCGACCAATGCTACCGAGATACTAAAAAAACATCCAGAATGTTATAATCAAAAAATATTAAATTACATGAAAGTAGATTCCGATCCTTTTGGATTTAATCGTTTACATTATATTCAAGATGTTGAAGAATCAAAAGCTTTAAATAAATCAGATGAACCTTGTATTATTATTTCAGCTTCTGGCATGATGGAGGCGGGAAGAATAATGCACCATTTAAAAAACAACATATCAGACCCTAAAAACACTATTTTAGTAGTAGGCTATTGTTCTCCGCAAACATTAGGACATCGAATAGCACGTGGTGATAAAATGGTTAAAATATTTGGCGATGAACATGAAGTTAAAGCTGATGTAAGAGTTATGGATGAATATAGTGCCCACGGTGACTATATTGAAATGATTAAATACTTAACTCAAAACGATCCTTCGAAAGTAAAAGAGTTATTTTTGGTACACGGCGAATATGAAGTACAAGTTGAATATAGAGAGAAGTTGGAACAAGCTGGATTTCAAAATGTAAGAATCCCTGATTTAAATTCGGAATATCTAATCTAATAAAACATTTTTGTTAACGAAGTGTTAAATAGATTATCCATAACAATAGATAGTCTTAAGTTTGAACTATAAATATTAAAAATAGAATCATGAAAAAAATATTATTAACTTTTGGTCTTGCAGCTTTAACCATTTTTAGCGTACAAGCTCAAGAAAACAAAACCGACAATGCTGTAATTACAAATCCTAACGCTGCAGTTATGACTTTTGATGACGACGTTATCGATTATGGTACTATTGAACAAGGTGCTGATGGTGTTAGAGAGTTTAAATTTAAAAACACTGGTAAAGAACCATTAATTATTTCAAATGCAACAGGTAGCTGTGGATGTACAGTTCCAACATGGTCGAAAGAACCAATTTTACCTGGAAAAACTGGTGTAATTAGCGTAAAATATGATACTAAGAGATTAGGTGCTATTAACAAATCTGTTACTGTAACTTCAAATGCTACAGAAGCAACTAAAGTTTTGAGAATTAAAGGGAACATTATTGCCCCAAAAACAAGTCCTGTTATTGAGGGTGCAACTGGTCCTGTAGAACACTAATAAATGTGGTTATTGATTAGTTTTAGTAAATTTTCAAATTAAGTTTAAATAAGCTGCTCGATGAGCAGCTTATTTTTTTATAACCTCTCTATATCTTTATCGTCAATAGCGTGATATAAAAAACTCACTAAATATAACACTTGGTCTCTTCCTTTTCGTTGACCATATTTGGCTGTAAAATAAATAACTCCAAATAAAAATATAGCAACCGGAATTATCCAAATAAACATGGTTTCATTACCTAAATTCCATTTTGCTAACCCATACAACCCACCAAAAAAACCAGAAACACCAACAGCAATATAAAAAAACATTAGCATTACCCATATTGATTGTTTTGGGCCAATCAAACACCTTACATACGCCTTTTCTCTGTTGTTATGATACCTTTCTACAACCACCTCCATTGATGGAGACCAATAATGTTGCTCACTTTTTTTAATTCTTAAAAAGTAATGATTTCCTTTAAAATCAGCTTCAACCATTTCCTGTTTTGGAAGCGAGTTATTTATTTTTTGAATAACATCTTCCTTCGAAAACGAAGATATTAGCTTAAACCGAGGTTTAATTTCAATATTATCAGAATTATGGCTGTTAAATAACATCTGTTTAAAAAAATAAATATAAGTAATAAAGACTATATCCAACATTTTTGAGAGCAGATTTAAAAAAGTTCTTTGTAATTTTACCATGTACAAAATTTTATAAAAATGCCTGCAATTTCAAATCGTGGCAACGTAATGCCAGAATCACCAATACGTAAATTAGTTCCTTATGCAGAAGCTGCAAAAAAGAAAGGGAGAAAAGTGTTTCATTTAAATATTGGTCAACCAGATATTGAAACTCCTGCAGTTGCTTTAAAAGCCATAAAAGATATTAATTTCAAGGTAGTAGAATACAGTCACTCTGCAGGTATAGAATCGTACAGAAAAGGCTTGGCTGAATATTACAACAAATTAGATTTGGGTGTTTCATTTGAAGATATTTTAATAACAACAGGTGGTTCAGAGGCTTTATTGTTTGCTTTTAATTCTTGTTTAAACGAAGGCGACGAGGTTATTATTCCTGAACCATTTTATGCCAATTACAATGGCTTTGCAACTACAGCAGGCGTAAAAGTTGTTCCAGTTACATCATCAATTGATACTGGTTTTAGTTTGCCTCCTATTGCTGAATTTGAAAAATTAATAACTCCAAAAACAAAAGCTATATTAATTTGTAACCCAGGTAATCCAACGGGTTATTTATATTCTAAAGAAGAATTAGAAACACTAAAAAATATTGTTATCAAACACAATCTGTATTTAATAGCTGACGAAGTTTACCGTGAATTCTGTTACGATGGTAACACACATTATTCAGTATTTAACTTAACTGGAATTGAAGAACATGCTATTGTAATTGATTCGGTTTCGAAAAGATACAGCATGTGTGGTGCACGAATAGGTGCTTTCATTTCAAAAAACAAAAAACTTATTTCAACCGCATTAAAGTATGCACAAGCACGATTAAGCCCACCAACTTTTGGTCAAATTGCTGGAGAAGCGGCTCTACAAACGCCAAAATCGTACTTTGACAATGTTACTGCTGAATACGTACAACGTAGAAACATTGTAATTGAAGGTTTAAATGCTATTGAAGGTGTTAAATGCCCTAATCCTGGCGGTGCATTTTATGCTGTAGCTGAATTACCTGTTGATAATGCCGAAGAGTTTTGTCAATGGTTATTGGAAGAATTTGAATACAACAATCAAACCGTAATGCTAGCTCCTGCTGCTGGATTTTATGCAACAAAAGGCTTGGGAAAAAAAGAAGTTCGTATTGCTTATGTATTGAATAAAGAATCTTTAAAAGAAGCATTGGTTTGTTTAAAGCAAGCTTTATTGGTTTATGAAGGTTCTTCTATTCGTAAAAAAGAAATCTCCATTTAGGCACTAAAATTGTTATATTTACTTTTATTATAAACCAAAAGTAAATTAACTATGAAAAGAATTTTATTATCAGCCTTATTGTTAGGTGCGTTTTTTATTGATGCAAGTGCTCAAAAAAAATACAAAATTATCACTACCATTGAGTCTATTGTTCCGGGTGGTTTAGGTCGTTCAAGAATTATTGAAGGTACATCTACAGTAGATGCTGCTATGTTTACTACTCAACGAGAAAATGGTAAAGACAGTAAACAAGGAGACGTAAAAAGAAAAGATGCTAAGATTGATGAATTAAACGAAACTAAAATCTTGAACTTTTACAGTATGGTTGGTTTAAACTTCCAAAACATTGCTTCAAACGACGCAATGATTACTTCTATTTTAAACACGTTGTCAGAGGAAGGATGGGAATTGTTTACTGTAGTAAGTGGTGTTGAAAGTGATGCTGGTAAAGATGATGGTAATGGTATTTTTATTACTCGTTACATTTTTAGAAAATAATACCCTATTTTAAATAAAAGTTAAAAAATGCCCCGATTGGGGCATTTTTCGTTAATAACTTTGTTAATAAGCTCTTTACAACCTGTTAATATAACATTGTCTATATTTTAAATTTGTATAAACCATAATTACAGTAGTTTATGTTTACACTATTTGGCAAAAAGAAAATTAAAGAAGATGTTGCAGTAAATATCTTTATTAACAATTTGTTGGATACTGTGGAGAAGGGATTTCCTGAAGTTGCTGGAATAATTAATGATTCTCCAGAATTTGTAGAATCACCAAACATTCAAGAAAACAACTCTGAAAAATTTTTGTTAATTATTATTGCTGCTAACCTAACGTATATTCCTCAACACTTTAACAATAATCAAGATGAAAGATTGCTGGATATTATTTTCGAACAACTTTCACAAGTGTTTGGCGTGGATAAAGCAACCCTAGAAAAAGTAATAAAAGATTATCAAAACTACATTGCTAAAGTAAATCAGCCTTCAAAAAACACCTTGTATGGCGTTTCTAAAGCAGTGTTTGGAAAATACAATTTGAACGAATACCAAGACGAATACTTTAAAGCCATGAGAAGTCCAAATCCTATGTTTTTAAAACGTATGGATGAAATTATGGAAAGTTTTATTTGGAACTGGGATTCGTTTAAAGAAAAGTATCAGGTTTCAAACTAAAAATACATTTTACAGTAAAAAACAAAGGGCAGCTAAAACTGCCCTTTGTTTTTTTTCAACTTAAACTATTTTTATTATTCTGTTTCTTGCTCGTTTTCTACTTCATAACTTACATTTTCTAATACAATTGGCTCTCCCTCATTATAACTAATAAAACGTACAAAAGGTGCATTTTTATCCTCTTTGTCTTTATACAAACTAACAGTTTTTATTTGTTTTATCTTTTGGGCATTCCCAATCTGGTCAATTTTAACTGTATAAATGGCTTCAGTATAACACGTTGCTTTTTTTAATGATTCCCATGTCCATTTTGGCTTATCAGCTAATTTTATACTTTCTGGTTTACCAATGGTTTCTCCTGATCCACTCATATATTTCTCGATATCATCATTGATTATTTTCAACACTTCTGCTTCAGATGGATTAGGAATACCTTCATACCAACTATCAGCAAAATAACTTCGAGTATATGACCATTTACCGGCCAAATAATCGTAACGATAATCAGAGCGACTCCAAGTATAAACACCTTCTTTATTAGTTTTCCACTTACTTTCAGCCGTTCTTTCGTACCATTTTTCTGTTAATGAAGTATGTACAGTTCCTTTTGCACTAAAAAATTTCACTTCTAAAGCTCCCTCTGCTTTTAACTTATTAGTAATTTCTGTATCAGTTGGTTGAGCTATTAATGCAATCGTTATAAAAGTTAACTTTATGGTTATGAGTATTTTCTTCATCGGATTAACTTATTATTACTGAATAATTACTTTTTGTATTATTTGATTTTTTGTTGATTTTACTTGTAAGAAATAAATACCTTTTTGTAAATCAGTTACTTGAACAATTGTGCTTTTACTATTCAAATTTTCATTTGACAATACTATTTTACCTAAAGCATCATACATCAATAGGTTAATTAGTTGGTCATCTGATGAGATGTTTATTTGTCCATTATTTACTGGGTTTGGGTAAACATTAAAATAACTCTTAACTGAATTATTATTTATTCCAGTAACAATAACATTAGTACAACTAGAAGTAGTTTGGCAACTTCCGTTAGAAACCACCACTGCATAATTTCCATTTATGGTAACATTAAAGTTTTGGTTGATTTGACCACTAATTGGAGCATTACTGTTATTACAATCTACCCATTGATAAGTCATTCCAGTTTCTAGTGCAGTAAGTGTATTACCTGTTTGGTTTACAGTAGCTGTTGGGCTAGTATTTACAGTAGCTAATACTGCGGTTCTTGAAGATGTACAACCTCCATTTGATGCTTCTACATAATACGTAGTTGTTGTACTAATGCTTGGAGTTACAAAACTTGTTCCAGTTCCTAATGCACTTCCTCCTGTAGATGCTGCATACCAGCTCAATGTACCTGAACTTGATGTTGCACCCAAGGTAACTGTTCCTGTTCCGCATCTGTTGTTTGGAGTTGTTCCTGTTATTGTTGGTATCGCATTTATAGTAGCTATTACTGCTGTTCTTGAAGATGTACAACCTCCGTTTGATGCTTCTACATAATACGTAGTTGTTGTACTAATGCTTGGAGTTACAAAACTTGTTCCGGTTCCTAATGCACTTCCTCCTGTAGATGCTGCATACCAGCTCAATGTACCTGAACTTGATGTTGCACCCAAGGTAACTGTTCCTGTTCCGCATCTGTTGTTTGGAGTTGTTCCTGTTATTGTTGGTATCGCATTTATAGTAGCTATTACTGCTGTTCTTGAAGATGTACAACCTCCGTTTGATGCTTCTACATAATACGTAGTTGTTGTACTAATGCTTGGAGTTACAAAACTTGTTCCGGTTCCTAATGCACTTCCTCCTGTAGATGCTGCATACCAGCTCAATGTACCTGAACTTGATGTTGCACCCAAGGTAACTGTTCCTGTTCCGCATCTGTTGTTTGGAGTTGTTCCTGTTATTGTTGGTATCGTATTTATAGTAGCTATTACTGCTGTTCTTGAAGATGTACAACCTCCGTTTGATGCTTCTACATAATACGTAGTTGTTGTACTAATACTTGGAGTTATAAAACTTGTTCCTGTTCCTAATGCACTTCCTCCTGTAGATGCTGCATACCAGCTCAATGTACCTGAACTTGCTGTTGCACCCAAGGTAACTGTTCCTGTTCCGCATCTGTTGTTTGGAGTTGTCCCTGTAATAGTTGGTGGGGTGCAGTTTAACAAACGTGCAACCCTATTTCTTGTTGTACCATTATAAGAAGTAAAATCTCCAGCAATAATAATTTTTTCATCTGTTTGGATAGATACAGAATGTATATTATCGTTTGCACCTGTACCAGGATTAAACACTCCATCTAAAGTTCCATTTGTGTTAATTCTTGCTACAGATTTTATGTTTGTTCCATTGTATGAAAAGAAATTACCTACAATAATAATTTTTCCATCAGCTTGAATAGCAACATCATAAACCCCTGTTGTACTTCCTCCACTTGCTCCAGTTCCAGGATTAAATGAAGTATCAATACTACCATTAGTATTTAATCGTACAATACCTGACCGGGAAGTTCCATTGAAAGTTGTAAATTCTCCCACAACAATAATTTTCCCATCAGCTTGTATTTGAATATTTCTCACTTCAGCAAAAGTGTTAAATCCTGTGCCTATATTGAACGTATTATCAATTGATCCATTTGTGTTTACTCGAGCAATATAATTTTTAGCAGTACCGTTGTATGACGTAAACCTTCCTCCAATAATAATCTTTCCATCAGATTGAATAGCCATAGAACGAATTTGATCGTTTGGCCCAGTTCCAACATTAAATGTATTATCTATACTACCACTTGTATTTAATCGTTCAAACTTATACAGAGGTATGGTTGTGTTTATAGCATCCGTATAATAAGCAGCATAAATTATTTTACCATCAGTTTGAACTCCAATAGCACGTACTTCTCCATTTAACAATTCCGCAGGATTGAATGTATTATCTAATGCCCCAAACTCATTAAATCTTTTGAGTAAACTACCTTGAACTCCTCCAAAATGATAAATTGAGCCACCTGCAAGAATATTTCCATTTGATTCAATCGCAGAACAATAGATATCATGTGCTATTCCACCCGGTGCTGTTATATTAAATGATGAATTCCATGTTCCATTTATATTAGCAAGTATTAAACCAACCTGATTAGTTAACCACGAATCGTATTCATTAAAAGTTCCTGCAAATAGTGGTTTTCCACTTGTATGGATTTTAGAATCGTAGACTCTTGCTGAAGGACCTCCTCCTGGTGTGAATGTCATATCCAAGCTTCCTGGCTGAGCAATAGATGAAAGACTTAAAAAAGCCAACGAAATAGAAGTAAGTAGTTTTGTTTTCATAGTTTTTAGTTTAAGATGATAAACCAAAAATCTGAAATTAAGCGTTTGAGTATTTAAAAATGATATGGATGGTGGTTATGATGTTACGAACTGCGTAAATCTTGAAACAAACCAATCGAATTTAGAAGGTTTTATTGGCAAACTAGAGCAGATTTAACCGTTTAAGAAATTCCTCACGACTTGTTCTACTCATGGGTATAGGTTCTTTATCAATTAAAACATATTCGGTATTAACAGCATCGACAGAATTGATATTTACTATATAAGACCGATGAATGTGAAAAAAGCTATCAGATGGAATTGCTTCAATTAGATTTTTAAGGGTTTCCCGAATTAAATACTTCTTTTCTTTGGTGAAAATTTCGGCATAAACTCCTTCTGATTTTATGTATAAAATATCCCTAAAGTATACTTTAATGTAAAGCGAATCTTGTTTTATAAAAATAGCATCCGTTAATAATTTAAAACTCTTATCTTCACTACTTACTTCATGTTTAAGTTGTAACGAAAAATTACTCAACGCAACTTCTATAGCGGCAAACAAATCGTTTTTGGTAAATGGTTTAACTAAATAGCCATTGGGCTGGACCTCTTTGGCAGATTGCAAAATGGCTTTATCAGAATAAGAAGAAACAAAAATTAAAGGAATATTGTGGTTTTCCCTCACAAATTTTGCAAAGTCGATACCACTTTTATCGCCGTTAATATTAATGTCTAGCAACATAATGTCTGGCATTTGTATCGTCACTAAATCAACAGCTTCATTATAATTCAAGGCATAATCAGGAACTTCATATCCGAGTTCTAACAAGTATTTATTTAGCGTTTCACAAATAATTACTTCATCGTCTAATATGCCAACTTTAGTCATGTAATTTTTTATAATTTAACTCCTTAAAGTTAATACAAAAAACTGCTCCATCGTTAAATTTATATTCAACCTTTCCATTTAATTGACGAGAGAGCATTTTTACCAAACGTAATCCAAAAGAACCTTGTCGAGAGCCTTCCCCATTATTAGCAACGCCCTGTCCATTATCTTTAACAGTTAATTGCCAATATTCATTTTCAAGTTGATTAACTGAAATCATTAAGGTATTTCCGAGTTCGGGAACAAAAACATATTTATATGAATTTGACACCAATTCATTTAAAATTAACCCTATAGGTATAATGGTGTCGATATTAAATTGAACATCTTTTAATTCAAAAGATTTTGTAACACTGTTTAATTTTATTGAGAATCCTGATTCGATACTATTTACCAACAATTGAACATAATTGTAAAGATTGATGTTAGAAATATCATCGGTTTGATAAAGCATTTCATGAATTAAAGCCATGGTTTTTATTCTGCCTTGAGCTTCAGAAACAATATTTCGAACATTTTCATCGGTATGTAGCGATTCTTGAAGTTCTAACAAACCAGTGATAATTTGCAAATTATTTTTTACACGATGATGTATTTCACGTAGCAAAACTTCTTTCTCTGATAAGGATTTATTAATAATTTGATTTTTATTTTCTAATGCTTTGGCTGTTTTACGAATATTGAAAAACAAACCTGTTAAAAGCAATAAAATCAGCACAACAGCAATTAAAACCAATACTACATTTTGCCTTTTTTTATTTGCATTTTCCACTAAAAGTTGCTGAATATCATTTTCCGATTGAAGTTGTTTTATTTCAAGGTTGCGTTGTTTGGCTTGATATTTCTCTGATAATGAATTGATAAATTTTAATTTAGATTCATTCAGCAAACTGTCTTTTAGAATAGTTCCTTTTTTATAGTATTCAAAGGCTTTTATTTTATCAGATTTTTCGTAATTATTCGCTAAAGCTAGATAGTTATCTTTTATCAACTCTCCCCGATTTAAGGCTAAAGCAATAACCAAGCTCTGTTCTAAATACTCAATAGCTTTTCGTTCATCGTTTTTTGCGGTATATAAAATTCCCAAGTTGTTTAAACAAATGGCTAAATCTTCTTTTCTCCCGTTTGTTTGTAAAAAATTATTAGCCTCAAGCAAATGACTTTTAGCTTTATCTAATTCATTAATGTTACGATATATAACTCCTAAACTAATGTTTACGTTGGCTATTTCAGCTTCATTGTTTAATTTATTAGCCAAATTAAGAGCTTGTAATGAGTATTTTTCTGCTTCTTTAAATTTGTGAAGTTGCTGATAAACCACACTTAAGTTCTGTAAAGAATTTAACTCACCCTCTTCATCTTTTAATTTATGTTTGAGTTTCAACGACAACTGATAAAACTCAATTGCTTTGGCGTAATTTTCTTGTTTACGATGAACTATTCCTAAATTATTATAGCTTTGAGCTAACGATTTTTCGTCATTAATTTTATGCCTTAACTCGGCAGCTTTTAAATAATACTTTGCCGCAGAATCTAACAACGACTGATAAAAATAACATGCCCCAATATCATTCAAAGTATTAGAGGCCGCCAATGTATCTTTTAAGTTGAACCTTATGGTTAAAGCTATATTGTAATTTTTAATAGCTGAATCAAGTTGGTTGAAATTATCATAAGCCAATCCAATTCTGTTATACGCTGTTGCTAGATAATGTTGATTTTTTGTAACTCTTGCTAATTCTAGTGTTTTATTGGCGTAAAAAAGAGCACTATCAAGTTGATAACTACTGTATTCCCAACTTAAATCAGAGAAGTGAAGTAATTTTTCAGTATCATTTTTAGAGGATGATAGTTGTTTATGAATTTTAGAAATCTCGGTATAATCCTGACTAAATCCTTGAATTAACCATAAGAATGCTAATATAAACAAACTGCTTTTCATTTTACTCCACCCTAGTTTTCATCTTTATCAGAAAGTAAATATTTATCCCAACAATTACAGCATTGGTAATTATTATTGGAATCGAAAAATTCAATAGCACACCATAAACAATAAATATCAAACACCCGACAGTATTTATTATCCTTAATTTTTTAATGTTTTTCATTAAAAAAGAAATCAACACTATTGCCGAAGCAATATACCCTATAATTTCTACCATGGTTTAATTTAATTTAAAATGTGTTGTTGCCATATCACAAATTGCATCACCTATTGATAAACATGCTGTTGCCGCTGGAGAAGGTGCATTTAACACGTGTATACTTTTTCCTTTATATTCTATTCTAAAGTCATCTTTTGTGTCACCATTTTCATTCAACAACATTGCCCGTACTCCTGCTCTTCCTGGCTTAATATCATCCATGGTTAAGGATGGTATCATTCGTTGTAAAGTTTCTAAAAACAATCGTTTAGAGAATGCTCTACGATACTCATTTATACCAAAGCTCATGTTGTTAAAAAACAATTTCCATGTACCTGAATATGAAAGTGCATCAATCGTATCCTTCCAATCAAAATCAGTTTTACCATAACCTTCTCTTTTAAACGTAAACACGGCGTTTGGTCCGCACTCAATTTCTCCATCAACCATTCGAGTAAAATGAACGCCTAAAAACGGAAATTCTGGATTTGGCACTGGATAAATCAAATTCTTTACCTTGTGTTTTGCTTGTTCCGTTAAATCATAATAATCACCTCTAAAACCAACTACTTTTTCTTTTAAATTAACCTTGTCTTTTTTAGCTAGTCTATCCGCTTGCAAGCCCCCACAAAAAATCATGTATTTTGTTTTGTACTTGTTTTTTGAAGTTATTACTTCAGTTATTTCTTCTCCGTGAATAAAATCTTTTACTTCCTCACCCAAAACAATTTTACTTTCAGGTTGTTTTGCCACAACCAATTCAGCTAATTTTTCGGTAGTGCCCCTATAATCAATAATTCCAGTACATGGCACCCAAATACCACCAATACATTTTACAAATGGTTCAATATCTTTTACTTGATTGGCATCAATTTTTTCAATTCCTTCGGTGTTGTTAGCAATTCCATTATCAAAAATTTTATTCATAAATGGAAGTTCTTTTTCATCTACTGCTACTACAACCTTACCACAAACATCATGTTTAATGTTATATTCTTGAGCAAATTTCACCAGTTGTTTTCTACCATCAACGCAAGTGTGTGCTTTTTTAGAGCCTGGCTTATAATACAAACCCGAATGTATTACACCAGAATTATTACCTGTTTGATGATCTGCCAAATGCGGCTCTTTTTCGATAAGAATAATTTTAAGATGGGGATATTTCAACTGAATTTTATAAGCAGTGGCTGCTCCAACAATTCCTCCTCCAACAACAGTAATGTCGTATATTTTTTCTGTTTTCAATGTTCCTCTTTTTTTAGAGAGCGAAGGTACAAATTATTCAGTTACCGACTTGTTTTTAGGTATGGTAAGTAATAAGAGAAATCCTACGATAAAGAATAAAATAATAACTAAAATAGATTGCCTCATGTCGTTGGTTATACCCTCGATATAACCAAAAGCAAAAGTCCCTATAACAATTCCTATTTTTTCAACCACATCGTAAAAACTAAAAAAAGAAGCATGGTCTTGTGTTTCTGGCAACAGTTTAGAATACGTGGAACGCGATAAAGATTGAATCCCTCCCATTACAAAACCAACCACACCAGCAACAATATAAAAATGTAATGGAGTAGTTACAAATGCATAAGCACCATAACAGATTCCTATCCAAATAAAAATATTTATGCCTATGGTTTTAATGTTTCCTATTTTCCCAGACAAATAAGCCATTAAATAGGCTCCTGGAATTGCTATAAATTGAATAATTAACACACTGATAATCAACCCTGTTGTTTTACTTGCTTCATCAGCCCACGAAATTTCTTTTGTACCAAAAAATATTGCCATTATCATTACGGTTTGAACCCCCATGCTGTAAATAAAAAATGCCCCCAAATACCTTTTAAGTTGTTTAATTTGTTTGAGTTGATTCCATACACTATTTAACTCGTTAAAACCTTTTAAAAGAATATTTCCTTGAGGTTTTTTATTATAAATATTATTGGGTAATCGAGCATAGGTTATTTGACTAAAACCTATCCACCACAAACCAGTTAACACAAATGAATATCGAGCATCAACACCTAAAACTTGTATCAATACCAAACAAATGATGAGCAACAAAGAACTCCCAATATATCCTCTTGAAAAGCCTTGAGCACTTATTTTATCATGCAAATCGGGTGTAGCAATTTCGGGCAAATAGGCATTGTAAAAAACCAAACTACCCCAAAAACCTACACTTGCCAATAAAACCGAAACCATGCTAATCTCCAACGGAAGTACATCAAAAAAATATAAACTCATACAAGAAACTGATCCTAAATAACAAAAGAATTTCATGAATGTTTTTTTGTTCCCAGAATAATCTGCCACACCAGAAAGTATAGGTGATAATATAGAAACAATGATAAACGAAAGCGAAACTACATACGAATAGAGTTCAGTATTAATAAGGTTAAAACCAAAAAAATCAACTTTTTCAGGAACAATAGCCTCATAAAATATAGGAAAAATGGCTGTGGTTATCACCAACGGATATACCGAATTAGCCCAATCGTAGAAGGTCCAAGCACTAATAATACGTTTGTTGTTTATTTCCAATGTTGCTGATGGTTAATTGTTAATGGTTATTTGTTAATGGTTATTAGTATCTAATTACATTTTATAATTTCTGACTTCCAACTTCTGTCTTCTGACTTCCTTCTTCCAACCTCTGTCTTCTGTCTTTAACGACATGTTTCGCAAAAACTCTTTTTAATGGCATTGTTCTTTAATTGTTGAAAGCTCATGTTCGGATATCCAAACAATTTGCAAAAGCGTTGTTCATTCATGTTTTTGGCTCTTAACAACAAATCAATGTATTCTTGTTCTGGAACCAACTTGGTATCGTAAACCGCAATGGTAATAAAGCTAAATAAAAAATCTTCGTCAATATCAGGTCGAATAACCCATGGTTTCATTAATTCAATTGCCCAACTTATTCGCATCTGAAATATAAAATAATCGCTAATTAAAACAACCTGTTCTTTAGTAAGCTGCGATTGTAACAACATTTTTTTAACTTCTAACAAGGATTTATCCCGGTCTTTAAATTTTTTTGTTTCGTAATAATAATCAGCAGAGATAATGTTGTGATTTAACACCAATTGATGCACACGGTAAGGTTCAATATCTGTTCCGTACAATTGTTTAATATCTTTTAAAAGGTATTTTGGATCAGATTCTCGTGCATAATCTTCCGACCAAAGCAACAATTTTACAGTTGCTTTATTGTAATTTATGTATGGATTTGAAGGGTCAATTAACGATTGAATATTTAACTCCTTTAACAACTGTTCATTCAAACTATCACGGTTTTCGGTATCGTTGTAATACCACCTAAATGCGATTTGATTGTTGATTAATGACACCGTTTCTCTGTAATGAGGAATGGTAAGTTTCAACACATCATCTGAGTCAACTTTACCTTCTTTAACCGCACTAAAAAGTATGGATTGATATATTTTCGCTTTTTTATAATCCTTACTCTTAATGGCTTGTTTAAACTTTAAAGGAAGTCCTTCATACAAGGCAGTATCCATATAAATTTTCTCTACTGTTAACTTAATTACTGCCTTCCGCTGGTCTTCCAAATAAGGTTCCATGTTTATTGCCAGCGTATCGGTATTCACAATTTTTAATATTTGCTCTTTTGCCAATCCAGCAAATTGTTTTTCGTAGGGCGACCCTTTGATTGAATTAAAAAACCCATCCCAATTTTCTTCCGTTTTTATTGCTGTTTCAACTTCTTGAAGCTTATAATTTTTAATTATTTTTAAAATGCTGTTCGCTCTTTTTTCTTGGAGAGTTTTGTTGTCTTTTTGATTTCCTTCGATAGAAGAATACGCCAAAATTTCAATTTTCTTCAAATCGTAACGATTTAAACTTATTGAATCTAAAAAAGGCTCAATATCTTCCATTTTGTAATCGTATTTATTACGCTCAAATGGAACAGTAAAAGTTAATGTGTTTAAAACCGAATCGGCTTTGTTACTTACCGAGAGCGTATCAATAATAAAACCCAAATTCAATGATTTTAAATTATCTCCAGCCAAGCTATTGTAAACAATGGTTTGACACAAACAATTGCTTTTAATAATCAACAAGGTAAACTCCACATTATTGGTATCGATATAAGATGGAATTGGACCTAATGAAACCTCTAATTGACCTTGATCTTTCAACTCATTTTTACTCAACAAATAGTTTTTATTAACTGGTGGCAATAAAATACCACTATGAATTTTTGAAGGGTATAGTCGATTGCCTGTTTCGCATGAAAACTGAGTGCGTGAAATAATATCGATTGCAATGGCATCATTACCTGCCGACATTACATTTTTAAACAACTCTAAATCATGAAAAAAGAAATAAAGTTGTCCGTTTTTGTAGAAAATATTATCCGACATCAACTCTGGTAAATAAGGGAAATTCTTTTCTAATTCGGCACATTTATCTTTATTGTATGGTTCAATTTTATAATCATCTCTATCTGGCTTTACGCCATTAGGCAATATAAATGGCTCAGAACCGTAAACCTGAGTAGCAACAATTTTTTTTGATTTAGCATCAAAACTTATAGCTGTACCGACATTGTAATACGATTTGTTTAGAACCACTTGAGGACTTTCTTTTGCATTAAGCCAAGCCGAAGCAAAAGCCTCTGCGGCATCTTCGTACGATTTTAGAGTAATTCTAGTATTGGTTCCCGGAATTTTAACTTTAGCACCTAAAACAGTTTGCATACAGTTTTCACCAACTTCGGCATGTAAGCCATCATAAAAAACTACTCTATCAAAAGGGGTTAATTTCTTTTTGTTAGGTTGTTCGTGTTCTACTTTTCCTGTTTTTAGGATGTGTTCAGATTGGTCGGCAGCAGCTAATCGAAGAATATCATCTTTCTTAAATTTTTGTACCGATTTAGATTCACGCTGTTCGTTAATTTTTTGTTCAATTAACTCTTCAAGAAATTTTGTGTTGAATTTTTTAAAGTTGATGTTATCCTTTGGATTTTGAGAAAAACCAACGACAGATATTAAAAGAAATAATATGTTAATTATTCTATTCAAATCATTATTTATTGTTGCAATTTAACAATTAAATCACAAAAAAATCAAATTTATCTTTACTTTAAAACAAAGTACAAGTACACCAAATACGAAGTAAATAATACTAACCCTTTTAACCTATTAATATTGTATTTGTAATACATCAACGGAAATAATAACAGCGATATTCCTAGCATCCAATACGCATCATTGGTAATAACTTGATTGCTAACAGGAATCTCCTTAACTAATGCTGTAAAACCTAAAACAGCCAAAATGTTAAAGATGTTTGAACCTATTAGGTTTCCTACCGAAATGTCGGTTTCTTTTTTACATGCAGCAACAACAGATGTAGCTAATTCAGGAACACTTGTCCCAAAAGCTACAATGGTAACACCAATAACATGCTCACTTAACCCAAAATTTTGAGCAATTTGCACTGCTCCATCTAGTAACCAACTTGCACCAAAAGTTAATCCCAAAATACCAACTATTACAAACATTATACTTTTCAATAATCCGTATGCTTTCTTCTCAACTTCTTCTAACTCATCTTCTTGTATATCTTCAATTTTATCGTGGTTTACTGTTACTGATGATTTTTTTATTGTTAGGTAGGTAAATAAAAGAATCCCAGCACTAAAAATGAGTCCTTCCCACCATTCAATTACACCATTTAAAATAAACAGATAAAAAAGAATTGAGGCTATCATCATTATTGGCCAATCTACCCGAACGGTGGAAAATTTAACTGGAATAGGTAAAATCATGGTTGTTAACCCTAAAACTAGAGCGATGTTTGCAATGTTTGAGCCAACCACATTTCCAATAGCAATTTCTGGATGGTTTTCAATTGCAGCTTTTATACTCACCAACAATTCGGGCATAGACGTTCCAAACGCTACTACCGTCATACCAATAACCAAAGATGAAATATTGAATTTTAATGCTATACCTACCGCTCCTTTTACAAGAGCATCACCTCCAAAAATTAAGGTAACTAACCCTGCAATAAGTAAAACATACTCCATTTAGTTTGTTGTTTCGGTGTTTGATGTGTTTACTGAAGTTGGAGTAGAACGAGACACCGTATTGGGTTGAGTTGGTTGAGGAGGTTCTTCTTTAATTTCTTCTTGTTTCTGTTCCGAATTTATAATCAAATCTTTTACTTGTTTCTCCACATTTACAGCATCCTTAATTTTTGTTATATCTTTTGTGCTATCTTTAATTTCTTGCTGAATATCGTTGGTAGCATTTTTCAATTCTTTTATTCCTTTACCCAATCCACGAGCTAGTTCTGGGATTTTTTTTGAACCAAAAAACATGATGATAATAAGAACTATAAAAAACAGCTCTCCACCTCCAATATTGAATAACAATAAAATTTGATTGTTCATAATAGATATTTATAGTACAAAACTAACAAAAAGCGAATCAACTGAATAAAAAAAGCCTCTTTTTCAAGAGGCTTTTAAGATGTTATTTATTTAATTAAGCTTTTACCCTTTCGGAGTAAGCTCCAGTCCTAGGGTCTAACTTAATTTTATCGCCCGTATTAATAAATAAAGGCACTCTTACCTCTGCTCCTGTTTCAACTTTTGCAGGTTTTGTAGCATTTGTAGCAGTATCTCCTTTTATACCTGGCTCTGAATAAGTGATTTCTAATTCAACGTAAGCTGGTAATTCACAAATCAATGGTTGCTCATCTTCGGCATTAAAAACGATTTCAACCAATTCTCCTTCTTTTAAAAACTTAGGAGCATCAATTAAATCTTCACTTATAAATACTTGCTCATAGGTTTCTTGATTCATAAAATGATAGCCATTTTCTTCGCTATACAAAAATTGATATTTTCTTCTTTCTACACGAACTGGTTCAATTTTATGCCCTGCAGTAAATGTATTATCCAATACTTTTCCGGTAGTTAAATTTTTCAATTTTGTTCTAACAAAAGCTGGACCTTTACCTGGTTTAACATGTTGAAATTCAACAATTGAATATAAACCATGGTTATATCTAATACATAATCCGTTTTTTATGTCTGCTGTAGTTGCCATTTTAAATACTGTTTTTACTGATTAATTAAGCGGACCTCTTATCATTCCTTTGGTTGACTCCGCTATAAATTTTAATATGATTTCTTTTTCTTTTGATTGTGGTGCTTCTTGCTCTATTACTCTAACGGCATTCGACAAGTTCAATCCTTTTACATAAATAGAACGATAAATATCTTCTATTTGCAAGATGGTGTCAGTTGAGAAGCCTCTTCGTCTTAAACCCACCGAATTTACCCCAACATAACTCAACGGCTCTCTAGCTGCTTTTACGTAAGGCGGTACATTTTTTCGAACATTAGATCCTGACCCTATAAATGAATGCTGACCAACTTTTACAAATTGCTGTAATCCAACTACTCCTTCAATAATTACAAAATCTTCTAACTCCACATGCCCTGCGAGATTAACACAATTTGCCAAAATACAGTTGTTTCCAACAATACAATCGTGACCAATATGAACGTAAGCCATTAACAAACAATTTTGCCCAATAACAGTTTTCATTCTATCAACTGTACCACGGTTTACGGTAACAAACTCTCTGATAATGGTATTATCACCAATTTCAGTTGTGGTTACTTCTCCATTAAATTTTAAATCTTGAGGAATTGCAGAGATTACTGCACCAGGAAAAATTTTACAATTTTTACCAATTCTAGCTCCTTCAAAAATAGTTACATTTGGTCCTATCCAAGTCCCTTCACCAATTTCCACATCATTATAAATGGTAGAAAAAGATTCGATTACAACGTTTTCGCCAATTTTTGCGCTTGGGTGAATATTTGTTAAAGGATATTTATCCATAAAGTTTCTAATTTGCCCAAAAATAGTAATATTTTATTGAACTACTACTTCTTTAACCTCTTCTTTCTTCTCCTTTATAATCTGCGCCATTAGCTCTGCTTCTACGGCTAACTGACCATTAACATATCCTTTTCCGTCCATGTGTACAATACCTCTACGAATTGGAGTAAGTAAATGTAACTGAAACACAATGGTATCTCCTGGAACCACTTTACGTTTAAATTTAACACGATCAATTTTCATGAAAAATGTTAAATAATTTTCAGGGTCTGGCACTGTGCTTAACGCAAAAATACCTCCAACTTGAGCCATTGCTTCAACCATTAAAACACCTGGCATTACAGGGTTTCCAGGAAAATGACCTGTAAACTGAGGCTCATTAAAGGTGATGTTTTTAACGCCAACGATAGAATCCTCATCCATTTCAATAATCTTATCAACCAATAAAAATGGATAACGGTGAGGCAATAATTTCTCAATATCGGTAATGGTATAGATAGGTTCTTTGGTTAAATCAAATTCAACCAAATTGTTTTTTTCTTTTTTCTTTATTTCCTGTTTAATGATTTTTGCAAAATCAACATTTCCTTTATGTCCTGGACGAGCAGCTAAAACATGTCCTTTAATTGGTTTTCCAACCAATGCTAAATCGCCAACAATGTCTAATAATTTATGTCGAGCTGGTTCGTTTTGAAAATGTAAGGTTAAATTATTAAGTATACCTGCTTCTTGAACTTTAATATGAGGTTTTCCTAATAAATCAGCTATTTCGTCTAATTTCTCTTGTGGTAGAACAGTATCCACTAAAATGATGGCATTATCGATATCTCCACCTTTTATTAATCCGTTTTTTGCTAAAAATTCGATTTCTCTTAAAAATACAAATGTTCTACATTTCGAAATTTCTGGAACAAATTCACCAATATGATACATGTGTGCATGCTGAGTACCCAACAATGGCGAGTTGTAATCAACCATTACCGTTAATCGAAACGTTTCTTGAGGAACAGCCAACATTTCTGTATGTCGCTCTAAATCTTCGTAAGTTAAATTATCTGTAACTACAAAATAGTCTTTATCTGCATCTTGCTCCTTAATTCCAACACTCTGAATCAACTGCACAAATGGGTAAGCACTTCCATCCATGATTGGAATTTCAGCACCATCTAATTCAATTAAGGCATTGTCAATTTCAAGACCAGCTAATGCAGCTAAAATATGTTCGGTAGTATGTATTCTTACTCCATTTTTCTCCAGCGTAGTTCCTCTTGAAGTATCAACAACTAAATCGCAATCTGCATCAATAATTGGCTGTCCTTCAACATCGGTTCTTTTAAATTTAAATCCGTGATTTTCATCAGCAGGATTAACCGTCATTTTAACTTTAGTTCCGGTGTGTAACCCCACACCAATTATTGAAAATGCACTATTTAACGTTTTTTGTTTTCCCATAACTTTTTAAATCTTCAGTTATTTTATCTTTTTCTCTAGTTCACTTAATCTGTCTAATATCTCTGGTAGTTTTCTAAAACCAACATACGAACGTTTGTATTCGCCAATTGCATAAGCTGGCGAGCCTTGAACAATTGCACCTTCTTCAGTAATGCTAGAACCAACACCAGATTGGGCAGCAATTTTAACTCCATCAGCAATAATTAAATGCCCCACTATACCAACCTGTCCACCTATCATACAATTTTTACCAATTTTGGTAGAACCTGCAATTCCAGTTTGCGAAACTATCACCGTATTTTCTCCCACAACCACATTGTGACCAATTTGGATTAAGTTATCCAATTTTGCTCCTTTTTTAATGATGGTTGAACCTAATGTTGCTCTATCTACACAAGTATTTGCACCAATTTCTACATAATCCTCGATAATTACATTGCCAATTTGTGGTACTTTTTTATAATTGTTCTCGCTGTTTGGAGCAAAACCAAAACCATCAGCACCAATAGTTACACCCGAATGTAATGTACAGTTAGCTCCTATTTGGCAATCTTGAAGGATTTTAACCCCTGGATGAATCAAGGTATTATCCCCTATCACCACATTATCGCCAACAAAGGAGTTTGGATATATTTTTACGTTGTTACCAATTTTGGCATTTTCGCCAACATAAGCAAATGAGCCAATGTAAACGTTTTCACCAACTTTAGCCGTATCAGCGACAAAAGATTGAGCCTCAATTCCGTTTTTATTATTTTTTATTTGATTGTAGGTTTCTAACAATTTAGCGAAACACTCATAAGCATTATCCACTCTAACCAAAGTACAGGTTTCTTTTACAGCTTTTTCGAGAGTAAAATCTTTGTTTACAATTACAATTGAAGCATCAGTAACATACAAATGTTCTTGATATGCAGGATTGGCTAAAAAAGATAAAGAGCTTGGTACGCCCTCTTCAATTTTACTCAACTTGTTCACTTTTACCTCAGCATTTCCCTCGATTATTCCACCGAGTAAGTCTGCAATTTGTTTCGCTGAAAACTCCATAAGCACCAAAAATAAGAGTTTGTAAATTATTTTACTAATTTTTAAAAAGGAGTTTTTAACTTTTGGTTGTTTAGGAAAATGAATTTTTATCTTTGCTCCATATTCAAACTAGAAATTATCTTGATTTTCAACACATTTAAAAAAAATATTCCTGCCCCATTTCGTTTTATTTTAAAGGCTTACCTTTTAAGTTTAGCGGTATTTTTTGTATTTCGACTCATCTTGTTTTTTATGGAGTTGAATTATCTAAACTCTATTTCAAGTAATGAACGATTGAGTATTATAGTTCAAGCATTTTTTATGGGTTTACGATTTGATGTGGTGATTACTGGTTACATCATGTTTTTACCTTCTTTTTTAATGTTGCTATTTTACCAATTAAACATACAACATCCTATCATTCAAAAAATTACCAAAATTTATTTGCTGCTGTTGTTTTCCATTTCGTTTGTTCTTTGCGGTATTGATTTAAGCTATTTTCACCATTTTTTTTCGAGATTTACCGTAGCAGGATTGCAATGGGCTGACAACACCCAGTTTATGTTTTCCATGATTTTTCAAGAATTTAGTTTTTGGTGGGTAATTTTTCCCATTATCATTTCAATTTATCTGTACGCTAAACTATTGAATAAAGTCGTTTTTAATCAAATTCCATCTACAAAAACAGTTTTTACCGTAAAAAGTCGAAGCATTACCATTGGTTTTTCCCTAATAACTTTAGCACTCATATTTTTAGGAATTAGAGGGCGATTAGAATCAAAATCACCAATAAGAGTGGGTACAGCTTATTTTAGCAATTATGCTTTTCCCAACCAATTGGGATTAAACCCTGTGTTTACTTTTTTACGAAGCTACCTCGATGCCAGCAAAGACAAAGCAGACCGTATAAACTTTATGGATGAAGAATTTGCCATTAAAAATGTACAAACATTTTTAAACAGAACGGGCAATGAATTTTCGCCTATTGCAGATGAAGTAAGACCTGACAGCATAAACCCTAACCCTCCTAATATTGTGCTGGTGATAATGGAAAGCATGAGTGCTGCTAAAATGGGCAGATACGGCAACCCCGATAAGCTCACTCCTTTTTTAGACAGTATTGCAGAACACGGATATAGTTTCGACAACATTTACAGTGCTGGAACACATACCTTTAATGGTATTTTTAGCTCCCTATTTTCTTACCCTGCATTGTTTACCAAACACCCCATGAAAGGCGTTGAAATTCCTCAATTTAATGGCATTGGAACAACCTTGAAAAACTTGGGTTATTCTACCGTTTATTTTACCACACACGACGACCAGTTTGATAATGTTGGTGGCTTTTTACGAGGCAACGATTACGAACAAATTATTTCGCAACAAGATTACCCTAGCAGCCGAGTAGAAAGTACTTTGGGAGTGCCCGACGATTATTTGTTTGAATTTGCCATTCCGAAGCTGGACGAATTACACCAAAAAGGCAAACCTTTTTTAACTGTAATGATGACCGCCAGCGACCACGGACCTTATGTGATACCTGAATATTTTACACCAAAACCTAACGACATAAAAAAACAAATTGTTGAATTCGCTGATTGGTCGATTAAACAATTTATTACCAATGCAAAAAAACAAGCTTGGTTTAACAATACCCTGTTTGTGTTTATTGCCGACCACGGTGCTTTTATGGATGCCAAATTTGATGTGCCCTTGAGTTACAACCACGTGCCTTTTATTATTTATGCACCTGAACTAATAAAAACACCCAAAGCTTTTGAGCAATTTGGCGGACAAATAGATGTTTTTCCAACATTGATGAATTTAGTACAATTGCCTTACACCAACAATACCTTGGGTGTTGATTTATTTACCCACCACCGCCCTTACACCTATTTTTGTAACGACGATAAATTAGCTGTTATTGATAAAGAGTATTTATATGTTTACCGAAAAAACTCCAACAGCTCGTTGTACAAATACAACGATGCTACTGTTACCGATTACATAACAACCAACCCAAGCATAGCTGATAGCATGAAAACGTATGGTTTTAGTAATGTACAAGCAGCCCAGTATTTGATTGGAAAAGGGAAAACAAAATGACAAGTATTGATGATTACATAGCAACCTTTCCCACAGAGGTGCAAACCATGTTAAAGGAAATAAAAGAAACCATTAAGAAAGCTGCGCCTGAAGCCTCCGAAAAAATAAGTTATGCCATGCCAACTTTTTATTTAAATGGCAATTTGGTTCATTTTGCAGCGTATAAAAACCATATAGGTTTCTACCCTGCTCCATCTGGCTTAATAGCTTTTGCCGATGAAATTGCATCTTTTAAAAACTCGAAAGGTGCTGTACAATTTCCTTTAAACCAACCTATACCACTAAAATTGGTTGAGAAAATTGTAAAATTTAGGGTTACTGAAAACTTAGCTAAAGCTAAATAAAAACCAACTAATTTTAATTATTACATTTGAAAGTAAACTGAGTGAATAAATACATCGATGTATTTATTCGAATGTTACATACCAATTAAAATGAAATCCAAAAGACCAATCCATATTATTCAAATATTTGACAATTCATATGAATACGGGAAGGATGAAAAATCATTTTCTGAAAGAAAGGAAAAAACTCAATGGTATGAAAAAATCATTTCAAAATCGGGATATATTGAAAACGAAAAATTAAAATTGAACAAATCAAAACTTAAATTTTCGAGTTTAAATAATATAAATCTGATTTTATTAATCGATTATAATTCAGGCTCTGAAAGTGAAATTCTTGAGAAGTTCAAATATTTGAAAATATTTGATTATGCTGATCATCAATTTTCAAACGAACTAAAAAAGCATAGTTTGAAAAGAGAGTTTTTAAATCGAATAGAATATATTAAAACAGGAGAAATAAGTCTTTATCCTTTTCTTTGGAAATGTTTTAGATTTGAAAGTTCTAATTTGATAAATATTAATTTAATTTGGGATGAATGGGAAATAGGTCTTCCAAAAAGAGACAACTTTAAATTATGTGCCCTTGAAGCTAATAAGCCTATTGAAATAAATATAAATGGGAAAAGAGACTTTTCTATGTCAGGTAGAAAAGAAAGAACATTTATTGAACGTAATTTTATCATTGAATATTTAGGTGAAATTAATGAATATGAATTTATTAAAGACCCAAACATTGAATTTGAAAAAGAAATTCCAAAAGCAACTAAACGAATTAATTTGTTAAAAGAATTATTTTAAAAAAAGTGAAGATAATATTTCGTTTAGAAGTATTACTCCTCAATCACTTTAAAACTAAACTTGTTTTGTAAAATGTAGCTGTAAATAACAGCTATAACAATGGTTAGAAAACGAGAAGGTGTTGGGTAAATGCCTAACACATCTACCAATAATTTCATACACAAGTAACTCAACAAAAAGCCACTTAAACCTACCATTAAATACCTAAACAGTTGTACCCTGCCCGGTATGTTAGAATCCTGAAAAGTAATGTATTTGTTTAATGCAAAACCTGTAAAAAAAGTAATGGGAAACACAAAAAACAAGGAAGCAATGTGTGGACTTAACACCACAAAAAACAAATCAACATTTTGTTTTTGTAACACAAAATTGTAGCATAAAAAGTACAAGCACATGTCTAACACCACATTGCTACCTCCACAAACAGCATAGCGGTAGGTTTTTAGCGGCAAAAAGCGTTTAAACAAAAAGTAAAAGCTATCAATTATGAGTACTAGTGTTTTTTGCATGCCCAAAATTAATTTTTAATTTCAGCTGAACTCAAAAAAAAGTTATTTTATTGCACTAAAATCAATCTTACTATTTTACAAAATAAAAATAACCACATAGATACATAGTTTCTATTTATCACAAACCATCAAAGAAGTTTAAAGAAAATCATAGTCTCCCGATATATCGGGAGAAACCTATTGTTAACTTACAATATCCTGTTTTTCATTAATTTAAATTCTATGTGCCTATGTGGTAAAAAATATAATAAGTGTAATTATACTTTAGGGCTACACAAAAACCATTTTTTTACGGGCTTCGATATTTCGGTTATACTCAAGGTATCAGCAGCTTCGGTAATATCCAAAACCGTATTGTTTTTAAGCAAAATGTTTATTTTGTCCATTTTAGAGTTGTAGGCATTGTTTACTATACTCCCCTGAAATACAAAATAACTGGCTTCATTTTTATTCAACTTGTATTTATCAGCTACTTTTTGAGCTACTTCTTCCACTTCAGCTTTATCAAAGCGTTTGTTTTGCAAAGCTATTCGGTACAATTTTCGGTTTACCATCATTTTACACAAGGTAGCTAACACTTTATCGTCGTGGTCTTGCCAAACTTTTACCGAAGTCATGATATCATAATCGTCCAACTCCGAAAAGGTTTTAAGCAATGATGGATTTTGGTTAAAGGCTTCTAAATCGTAATTGTTGTACAAAAATGTTTTAAAAGCAGGAGTACAAAACAACTCCACTTTATTGGCTGCCAATTCTTTTGCTCGTTTTAAAATGTTCACCAACAAATTCTCTGCAGATAGCACCGTTTTGTGCAAATACACTTGCCAATACATCAATCGGCGAGCAATGATAAATTTTTCAATCGAATAAATTCCTTTTTCCTCAATGGCTAACTCGTCATTTTTAACAGTTAGCATTTTTATAATTCTGTCTGTACTAATTACACCTTCCGAAACACCTGTAAAAAAACTATCTCTACGCAAGTAATCCAACCTATCCATATCCAACTGACTAGAAACCAATTGATGTAAAAATTTCTTTTTGTATTCGTTTCTGAATATTTTCAATGCTAAATCGAGTTTTCCTTTAAACTCCTTATTCAACTCATCCATAAACAAGGTAGAAATTTCCTCATGCGAAATTCCACTTACAATACTGTGTTCCAAAGCGTGTGAAAAGGGTCCATGACCAATGTCGTGCAACAAAATAGCAATACAAACGCCTTGAGCTTCTTCTTCAGTAATGTCAATGCCTTTAGAACGAATTACCTCAACAGCTTTGGTCATTAAATACATGGTTCCCATGGCATGATGAAACCTTGTGTGTAAAGCACCAGGATAAACCACATGCGTAAGCCCCAATTGTTTTATTCTTCTTAAACGCTGAAAATAAGGATGTTCGATTAAATCAAAAATTATATCGTACGGAATTGTAATAAAGCCATAGATGGGATCGTTAAATATTTTCTTTTTATTTACTGACGACATATAAAAATGAATCGAAGACTGATAATGTGTAATTAATTTTATGCGTTAAAGATGCGTCAAAAATACTACTTTTGTCCCGATAGCCATCGGGAGAAGAAAAAATGTTTTTTTAACCTTTTAAAACTAAAAAATGGATGCAATAACAATACTTTGGGCAGATGATGAGATAGATTTATTAAAACCACACATTTTATTTTTAGAAGCAAAAGGTTACACTGTTTTATCCACTCAAAGTGGCGATGATGCCTTAGAGATTTTAGAGGCTAATCGTGTTGATTTGGTGTTTTTAGATGAAAACATGCCCGGCTTAAGTGGTTTAGAAACCTTGGAAATTATTAAAGCAAAACACCCTTCGTTGCCTGTAATTATGATTACCAAAAGCGAAGAGGAATACATTATGGAAGAGGCCATTGGTTCAAAAATATCGGATTACCTGATAAAACCAGTGAACCCCAACCAAATTTTATTGTCCATAAAAAAGAACCTCAACACCAATCAATTAATTAGCGAAAAATCGACCTCAAAATACCAACAAGAGTTTAGAAACATTGGTATGATGCTAAACGAACGATTAGATTATAACGACTGGGCAGAACTTTACAAGAAACTTGTTTACTGGGAGTTAGAATTAGATAAATCGAAAGAAACAGGTATGGACGAAATTTTGCACATGCAAAAAAATGAAGCCAACCAACAGTTTGGAAAATATGTAGAACAAAATTATTTTGATTGGTTAGCACATCCAGAAGATGCTCCGGTAATGTCACAAAATTTAATCAAACAATATGTTGTTCCTGAATTAAAAAAAGGCGATTCATCAGTATTTTTTATTTTAATCGACAACTTGCGTTTAGACCAGTGGAAAGTACTAAAACCTTTTATAACTGAACACTTTTGGATAGATACCGAAGACATCTATTACAGTATTTTGCCAACCACTACCCAATACGCGCGTAACTCTATTTTTGCAGGTATGATGCCTAGCGAAATTGAAAAACGATTTCCTGATAAGTGGTCGAATGATGATGAGGAAGGCGGAAAAAATTTAGAAGAGCAGTTTTTTATTGATGAGCAGTTAAAACGTAATCAGTTAAACGTAAAAACGTCGTACAACAAAGTATTAAACTTAAGTTATGGCAACAAAGTATTAGGCGACATTCCTAGTTTGTTTAACAACCCGTTTAACGTAATTGTATACAATTTTGTCGATATGCTTTCGCATGCCAGAACCGACACACAAATTATTAAAGAATTAGCTGCTGATGAATCAGCATATCGTTCGGTAGTAAAATCGTGGTTTGAACATTCTCCATTAATTAGCACATTAAAAGAAATTGCTGCGCGTGGCGGGACATTATTTATTACCACCGATCACGGCTCTATTCGAGTAAAAGATGCGGTAAAAATTGTTGGTGACAAAGAAGTGAACTCCAACCTGAGATACAAACAAGGAAAGACCTTAAATTACAATGCAAAAGAAGTTTTTGAGGTTAAAAATCCACAAGATGCTCATTTGCCAAAAATCAATGTGAGTCAATCGTTTGTTTTTGCCAAAGGCGAAGACTTTTTTGCTTACCCAAACAATTACAATCACTATGTAAAATATTATAAAGATACGTTCCAACACGGTGGAATATCGTTAGAAGAAATGTTGTTACCTATCGTTAAACTATCTCCAAAAAAATAAGTTATCAGTACATGGAATTTGTTGCAAAAAGCATTGACGATTTAGACTTGATTTCTGAAAAATTAATTAACCAATTCAATCATAAAGTAGTTCTATTTTATGGCGAAATGGGTAATGGAAAAACCACTCTAATCAAACAACTTTGTAAAAAATTAGGCGTTTCAGAATCTACTTCTAGCCCAACATTTTCAATAGTTAACGAATATAAAACGGATAAAAACAACACCATTTATCATTTCGATTTTTACAGGATAAAAGACGAAAGTGAAGTACTTGATTTTGGGTATGAAGAATACCTATACAGCGGCAATTATTGTTTTATTGAATGGCCTGAAAAAATCCCCAACATGTTGCCAGATGATGTGGTAAAAGTTACCATCAACAAAGACGAAAACAATTTTAGAATTATTGAAGTTGATTGAGAGAAAAAAGTCCGAAGTTGGAAGTCAGAAGCTGGAAGTGCCAGGACTGACTATGGTGAACTGGATACAATAAAACATCTATCAACTATTTTATTGTTTAGTATCGAGTATTTTTTATCTTTGTAGAAACCCAAAAACTAAACCATGACAACTTCAGACGAATTGTTGAAATCTCTTGCCCAAGGTTTTATGCCTCAAGAGGAAATGTTGGAAGTAGCAAAGAAAAAAAGCAGTTTACAAATTGGAATACCTAAAGAATGTTCGTTACAAGAACGAAGAATCCCATTAGTACCTGATGCGGTTAATGTTTTGGTTAATAACGGACATGAAGTAATTATTGAAACTGGGGCTGGAGAAGGCTCAAGTTTTAGTGATAAAGATTATAGCGAAGTAGGTGCTCAAATTGTTTACAGCACTCAAGAAATCTACAAATCGAACTTAATTTTAAAAGTTGAACCACCAACACTAGAAGAAATTGACATGATGCAAACTGGTCAGTTGTTAATTTCTGCCTTACAATTGCCTATTCAACCAAAAGATTTTTTGAAAAAATTAATCTCCAAACGAATTACAGCCATTGCTTTCGACTTTATTAAAGACCCAGAAGGTATTTTACCCATTGTAAATGCCATGAGTGAAATTGCTGGAAATGCGGCAGTTTTAATTGCTTCAGAATATTTAAGCAACTCTACAAACGGAAAAGGTCAATTGTTTGGTGGTATTTCAGGCGTTTCTCCAACCGATGTAGTTATCCTTGGAGCAGGAACTGTTGGAGAATTTGCTGCAAAATCGGCTCTAGGATTGGGTGCAACAGTAAAAATATTCGATAACAACACCCATAAATTAAGACGTTTACAGGATGTTTTAGGTCAGCGAGTTTACACCTCAGTTATCCAACCTAATGTTTTAACCAATGCATTAAAAACTGCTGATGTGGTAATTGGTGCAATCAGTAATAAAATTGGTAGAGCACCTATTGTTGTTACCGAAGACATGGTTAGCAACATGAAAGAAAGAAGTGTGATTGTGGATATCAGTATTGATAAAGGTGGCTGCATTGAAACATCAGAAGTTACCAGCCATAAAAACCCAGTTTTTGTTAAACACGGTGTTATCCACTATTGTGTTCCAAACATTGCTTCTCGTTTTTCTAGAACTGCTTCAAACGCTTTAAGTAATGTAATTGCTCCAACATTAATTGATACTGGAGATTATGGTGGTTTAGAAGCCATGATTAAATCTTACTCTGGTATTCAAAATGGGGTGTATTTATACAAAGGCGTTTTAACCAATAAATATTTAGCCGAGACATTTAGTTTGCCTTACAAAGACATTAATTTGTTATTAATGGCAATGTAATTATAGCAGATATGAATTTTGTAGGAAGATTAAAGTATTATTTAATAGGATTTGGTTTAGGATGTGTAATTGTTTGGGCTACACTTTACCGAAATAGCGACAGACCATCGTGGTTACCCGAAGGTAGAATTTTAGAGTTTCTTGAAAAAACTGAAATAAAAATTAGCGATGAGTTAAAATGTAAATTGGAGTGTAACTCCATACCTCTCGACTTTTTAAATGCTAAATTCTTTAAAAATGCTAATGTCGATTTTAAACAAAGTGCTACCCAACGAAAACCTTGTCCAGAATACCACATAACCTCAACCCTACCAAACAAACAAACCATTGTTGTTTACATAGAAAATTGCGAATTGTGTGAAGGTTGTAGTAAAGAAGGTACTGCCGAATTAAGAAATTTTGAACTAACAAATGCTAAAGAAAATTGTAATTGTGGTGACTAAACACAATTTTGTTCATTGAATAATAACAAATATTGAAACGTTTCTTTCCAAAATCTGATTTCTCAAAAAACACGCTGATATTAATTAGCGGAACTGTTGTTGCTCAAGCAATTCCATTGATACTCCATCCTTTTTTACGAAGAATATATACACCTGAAGACTTTGGTGCTATGGCTGTTTTTCTTAGTATTTTTAGTATGGTTACCATTGTATCTTCATTCAGGTATGAAGCAACTATAGTTCTACCAAAAGAAGATAATGATGCCGCAAATATTCTAGGCTTAACCTTTATTATCAGTGTAATTTTTAACATATTGATTTTATTAACTATTGTTCTTTTTAAAGATTCAATTATCAACTTTATTGGCTTACCAATTAAATATGAGAACTTTATTTATTTATTACCAATTACAAGCTTTCTATTTAGCTTTTACCAAAGTTTAAATTATTGGCTAGTTCGTCAAAAGGCATTTAAGGCTAGCTCTATAAACAAAATTGTTAGAAGAGCCGTTGAGGGTACTACTCAAGTTACGTTAGGTTTATTAAAAATTCCAGGAGGTTTATTTGTTGGTGATTTCGTTGGTAATTTCTCAAATGTAATAAGTGGTATTGGTCAAATTTTTAAACATAACTTTAGTACAACCACCATTACAAAAAATGACATTATTATCGTACTAAAAAGATACATTGACTACCCAAAATACAATGTTGTACCCACTCTTTTAAGTTCTGCTGCAAGCTTATTACCATTCTTGTTTATCAATAAATTTTATTCCACCGAAGCGGTAGGTTATCTTGATTTATCTCGAATGATTTTGTCAATCCCTTTAATTTTTATTTCTGCTACAATTGCTCAGGTGTTGTTTCAACAAATGACAGAAAAAAAACATCAGCTAATTAGCATTAAAAAGGATTTACTTAATATTTTTTATTTACTAATCGGAATTATAGCGTTAGAAGCCATTGTTTTATTTTTATTCGGTGATGAGTTGTTTAAGTTGATTTTTGGCGAGAACTACATCCTTTCAAGTATTTATTCAAAAATTTTAATTTTTAGTTTTTCTGTGAATTTTATTACTTCAACATTTTCTTCAGTATATATTACCTTTGATAAAATCAAATTGAATAGCATTTGGCAAATCACCTATTTTGGTTCTATTTGTTGTTTACTATTTTTTACAAAAATTGAACTTATTGATTTTATTAAAATATATGTTGGTATAGAAGTAATCATGAGTTTAATAAATTGTTTTATGCTGTTTAATATTGTTAATTCATACGAACAAAAAATATTGAAAAATTAACTTCTTGTAATGTTTTCATCATTAAGATTATATATATCGACAACATTTTCTTCAGCAATGGATTTTTTTAAACTAAAAACCTTGTTACTGATTTCCTATTTAATTTTAGAGTTATACTATTTTAATTTCATAACAGATTATTTTAACCATTTAGGCTTTGTTCTTAATTTTAACACATTAAAATATATTGTTACTAAACTTATTTTTCTAGGTTTTGTTCTTCTTTCTTATTTTTTCTACTCACGCAGTCATTTTCTATACGTAGTTTACTTAATAATTTTATTGTTATTCTATATTCCTAATGCCATCTATTTTTCTTTTAGTAATGGAAATATAGCTCCATTTATATCTAACGTTTTATTTGTTAGCATTTTTGCAGTTTCCCCATATATAAAATTTAATTTTCCTGTTCTTAACCTTTCTGACATTAGCAGAAAAATAACTCTTTTTATTTTATCTATTGGGTTACTGATACCATTAGTGTTAAAATTTAATATTTCATTAAACCTTAACACTTTGTTTTTAAAAGATATATATAGCACTAGAGAGTTATTTTCAGAAAAACTAACTGGATATCTGGGTTACATTTATAATTTTGAAGTAAAGACCATAATTCCAATAGGTATCATCTATTTTTTAATCAAAAAAAATTATAAAACCGTAGTTCTATTAATCATTGCTTTGCTCTATTTATATGTTATTTCCGGCAACAAAGCGGTTTATTTCACTACATTTATTGTTCTTTCATTTTTCTTTTTAGGCAAGGATTATATTACAAAAATTAAATTTTTCTTCTACATTCTGTTAGCATTATTCTTAATCTCTCCCATCTTGGATTTTTTGTTTTTTGAAGAACCAATATTTAAAGGAACTTTTGTAAATAGACTCTTTTTCATTCCATCTCTTCTAACACAATGGTATTTTGAATTTTTTGAGGGAAAACCTTTTTATTTTGCTGAAAGTCATTTTTTTAACCTATTCAGTAAAAGTCCTTATGATATGCCTGTTGGGTATTTATTAACAAAAATACATTGGAATGAACCTACTGTTTTTGCAAATAATGGAATTGTATCTGATGGATTTATGAATTTAGGGTACTTTGGCGTAGTTCTATTTTCATTTATTTTTGCTACACTTTTTGGTATTTTTAATTGTTTTAAATTAGGGGCTGAATACCTTGGTTTATTTTTTAGCTACATTTTTATAATGTTAAGTGCTCCTCTATTAACTTGTTTCATAACTGGAGGAATTGTACTATTTATTGTGTTATATTATACGGTTTTAAATGAATCTGACTCCCTAAACAATCATTAATGAATATGAAACTATCCATATTTAACAATCTTAATGAAAGTAAAATCAATAGCTTATTTATTCTATCGTTCGTCTTTCTTTTCCCTGTAATTGCTTTAATAAACTTCATATTCGAAATTCAAAATGGTTCTGTTAGCCAAACATATAGATTCCTTAATTTATCATTTGCCTTCTTTTTAATATTAAAAAACATTCTTAACAAAAAAAATAGGATATTAAAATTTAATACTTTTAGAAATGTTGCTTTATTATTATTTCTACTATTCTGGTGTCTTTATCTTCTTAGAATTTTTTTTGACCTCCAAATTCATAACCTTCATTTATTAACATCATTATCAAAAAACTATTATTATCTATATTCAATTGGTGTCACATTCATTCCAATTTTAGCAATAATGAGCATGAATAAAATTGATTATAATTATTTAGAAAAAATTCTATTAAGATACCTTAAAATAATAAGTCTATGCTTCCTAATTATTTTAATTATTGACAAATTTTTCGTCAATCATCTAGTTGGTAGATTTACTTTAACTCGAAATGAAATAGACTATCTAGATTCAATAAGTATTGCAATAGTTTCTAGCCTTTTACTGATTTTAAGTTCAATAAATTTAAATAAAAGCATTTATAATTATTTATTTTTTTTCATAGGCTGGTTCCTTCTGTTATCTACAGCTGCTAGAGGTGCTATTATTTTTACAATACTGACTTTTTTATTCTTGATATTTTACAGAAAAAAGGAGATAAAACTAAATTATCTCTACTTGTTTATTGTAATAAGTTTAGCAGCCCTTACAAACTATATTGCTAGTTTATTTTTTAAGAATAATTTTGGAGGCAATAATATTTTACTTTATAGAATAAGTCATGTTACTTCTGAAGATAGTACTGTAACTCGTTTAAAAATATTAAAAGATGCCCTTTATCAATTTGTTGACCAACCATTTTTTGGGTCTCATTTTTTAGTCGTTGAATCAAAAATGTATGCTCATAATATTGTTTTAGATGCTTTAATTTCGACTGGAATAATTGGCTCCATTTTACTTCTTCCTATTTTCTTTTTATTTTTTAAAAACTTACTAAATAGAAGTATACCTATTTTTCTAGTTTTGTTAGGTATTTTTTATTTTTTAAACACCTTAACTTCCGGAGCAATCTATAACACAGGCGAATTTTGGATGATTTTCATCCTAATTGTTAATTACAATTTCAATAAAATCGACAATAAATTAATAACCAATGAATTATAGATTTATAAGAATTACTAATAACTACCCACAATACATCAAAAGCTTCTACAGCAAACATCCTGAAGCTTTATTATTACCATACAAAGAGCAACATCAATTGTTAACTGAAGACTCTATTGAAATAGCAAGTGCTTATGTAAAAAATCTAAAAAAAATAGGAGTTGAGGCTATCGAAATAATTTCAAATGCAACGTTACTACAAAATGCTTGGAGAAAAGAAAATAATATTTCACCTAACATTTCCAATAACCTATTAATTATTGAACAAATAAAACAATTTAAACCCGAAGTAGTATGGATTGATGACTTATCATTAGTTGATTTGGAATGGAAAACCATGCTATTAAAAGAAGTCCCATCAATTAAATTATTTGTAGGACATCATTGTGCGCCTTTTAATGAAAATCTTATCGAAAAACTTAAGCTTTTCGATATTATGTTTACTTGTATTCCCTGTTTAAAAAAAGAGTTTGATAAATTAGGCATCAATTCACATTTGATGTATCATGGTTTTGAATCTACTATATTGGATAGTGTTCAAGAAAATAATCGTTTTCCAGAAACTGAATTTTTATTTTCCGGATCACTATACTCTGGATCTGGCTTTCATAAAAGTAGAATAGAATACCTAGAGTCTATGCTTAAATCAGGAATTAATATTGACATATATGGTAATTTGGAATCTTTCAAGAAAATATTTGTCAAGAAAATATTTTATCACCTTATTATCACCTTAAAAAAATTAAGATTGGGTAAAATAATCGAATTTATCCCTATTTTAAATAAAAATAAATCCTTTGGAGATTCATCTATAAATTTTTATTCAAAAAAGCTTATCAAAAGTTCAAAACCTCCTGTCTTTGGAAAAGAAATGTATCAATTATTAGCAAAATCAAATATTTGTTTTAACATACATGGAGAAGTTGCTGATAAATGTGCTGGTAACATTCGACTATTTGAAGCTACAGGAGTAGGAACATGTTTAGTAACTGATTGGAAAGATAATATTACTGAATTGTTTGAACCAGATAAGGAAATTATTACATACAAAACAGTAGAAGAATGTATTGAAAAAGTAAAATGGTTAATCGAAAACCCTGCGGAACGAAAAAAAATTGCTCAAGCAGGTCAACACAGAACTTTAAATGAACACTCTATTGAAAATAGAGCAATGCAATTGAATAAGATTTTAAGTGCTCATTTATAATATTCTTCTTTATCTTTGGTTTTTCAAGATTTAAATTAATGTCACAATTCAAAGAAATTATTCTTAAACAACTTTTCAAACCTTCATTCGTAAGTTTTTGTATCAATCCTTTTTTTTGGGGAAGAAGTGCCATTTACTTGAGTGTTAAAAAATTTGCACCATACATTTCAGGGAAAACAGTAGATGTAGGAAGTGGTAGCAAGCCATACAAAGATTTATTTAAAAATGTAACTGAATATATAGGTTTAGATATCGAAAAATCTGGGCACGACCATAAAACATCAGATATTGATGTATATTATGATGGGAACACTTTTCCATTTGAAAATAGTACCGTTGATTCATTAGTGTTTTTTGAAGTACTCGAACATGTTTTTAACCCTGAACAATTTTTATCCGAAATATCAAGAGTTGTAAAACCTGGTGGAAAATGCGTTGTGACTATCCCATTTATATGGGGCGAACATGAGCAACCATATGATTTTGCTAGATACTCATCATTTGGATTAAAGCATTTGTTTAATAACCATGATTTGGAAATTGTTGAACACAAAAAATATTTGTCGGACTTTAGAATATTTCCACTATTGGTTAATAGTTACATTTATACCATGTCAAAAAAATATCTACCAGGGTTACTTGCTTGGGTTTTAATAATTCCATTCTCGTTCATCAATAATTTTTTAGGACTATTTTTATATATCCTTCCTAAAAATGAAGAAATGTATTTTGGAAACATCTACGTGTTGAAAAACACCAAAAAATAGACTATTGTACAGATGTTAAAAGAATTTTTACCTCCAATTGCTTTAAAATACCTTTCTAGTTTTTTCTATGGATGGAGTGGTAACTATTCCTCATGGCAAGAAGCTGAAAACAAATGTACAGGCTATGACAATGAACTTATATTTAATAAGGTAAAAGATGCACTAATAAAGGTTAAAAACGGCGATGCCGTATTTGAACGCGATTCAGTAATTTTTGATAAAATTCATTACTCATTTCCACTTCTTTCTGCATTGAGTTTAACAGCGTTGAATGAAAAAGCTACTTTAAAAGTGCTAGACTTTGGTGGTTCACTTGGAAGTGCCTATTATCAAAACAAAAAATTATTCACTCACTTAACCAATTTTACCTGGAACATCGTTGAACAAAAACACTTTGTAACAGAAGGCAAACAAACCTTTGCTGATAATCACCTTAATTTTTATTATACAATCGATGAGTGTTTAAAAGAACAACAAATCAATCTATTATTATTGGGTTCAGTGTTACAGTATATTGAGCATCCTTATCAGTTACTTGATGAAATTACAAAGCATCAAATAGCATATATTTGTATTGACCGGACACCTATTTTTTTAACCCATTCTGATAGAATTACCATTCAAAAAGTTCATAAATCCATTTATGACGCTCAATATCCTTGTTGGATTTTGAATGAAACTAAATTAATAAACTACATTTGTAATAAAGGCTACGAGTTGGTTTTCGAAGCCGAATCTTCGGAAAAAATAAACTTAACCGATGCCCATTTAAAAGGATATTATTTTAAACTTAAAAACTAAACAATGGCTTACTTATTAAACTTAAAAACATTTACTGACAAAAGAGGAAATTTAACAGTAGTGGAAAAAGTAATTCCATTTGATATCAAACGAATATTTTACATCTACGGCGTTGACAATTCTGTGAGAGGCGGACATCGTCATGTAAAAACAATTCAAGCAGCTTTTTGCCTAAAAGGAAGCTGTATTATTTCTAATGATGACAATGAAAAACAAGAAGATTTTGTTTTAGACTCACCTGATAAATGTTTAATTTTAGAACCTAAAGATTGGCATCAAATGCACAGCTTTACAGAAGATACTATTTTAATGGTTTTAGCTTCTGAACATTTTGAACCAGAGGATTATATATATGAAAAATACCAGCATTGATTACGAAAACCTTCAAAAATTAAACGAACCGTTTTTTCAAGAATATCAAACCCAATTTGAAAAAGTATTAAAATCTGGATGGTACATTCTTGGTCAAAGTGTTAAAACTTTTGAAGAGGAATTTGCTAATTATAACAAATCAAAATATGCTGTTGGAGTTGCCTCTGGATTAGATGCTATAACATTGTCTATTGCAGCTTTTAATTTCGAAAAAAATAGCGAAATTATTGTTCCATCTAACACCTATATAGCAACTATATTAAGTGTAATGCAAAACAACATGAAACCCGTTTTAGTTGAACCTTGCATTGAAACTTACAACATTGACCCGCTTAAAATTGAAGCTGCCATTACGCCAAAAACAAAAGCAATAGTAGTAGTCCATTTGTATGGAAAAGCATGCAACATGGCACCCATTTTAGCACTTTGTAAAAAATACAATTTAAAACTTATCGAAGATTGTGCGCAATCTCACGGAGCAACTTACAAAAATCAATTTACCGGTACTTTTGGTGAATTTGGTGCCTTCAGCTTTTACCCAACCAAAAATTTAGGAGCTTTAGGCGATGCAGGTGCAATTGTATGTAATGATGATGATTTGAATAGTAAAGTCCGTCGATTAAGAAATTATGGTTCGGATATTAAGTATTATAACGAGGTGGTTGGATATAATTCAAGACTCGACGAAATGCAAGCTGCCTTTTTATCAGTTAAACTAAAAAAGTTAAATGACATTAATAATCATAAAAGAAATTTAGCCGCAATTTATTTAAATCATTTAAAAGATGATTTTATTAAACCTCAAGTACATTCAGATTACTTCGATGTTTATCACATCTTTAATATCCGACATGAAAAACGAGATGAATTAAAAGATTATTTACTGAAAAACGATATTAAAACTGAAATTCACTACCCAGTTTCTCCAAGTAAACAAAAGGCTTTAAGTGGTGTGTTAGACAAATACGACTTCCCTTTAAGTGAAGAAATACACCGAACAACATTAAGCCTACCTATATCATATTTCCATACTGAAAGTGATGTAAATCGTGTTATTGAAATAATGAATAAATTTTAATAACCATGCACCATTTTTGTACGCTATTCGATTCGTTTTATTTAACTAGAGGAATAACTTTATACCAATCTTTAGAAAAAGTTGGAGCAGATTTTCACCTATATATTTTTGCTTTTGATGATACCAGTTTTGAAATATTAAATAAACTCAATCTAAAACATGCCACCATTATCTCATTAAAAGATTTTGAAGATGAAAAATTACTTGAGGTAAAACCAGGCAGAACAAAAGCAGAATATTGCTGGACATCTACATCGTCAACAATTTTATATGTTTTAGAAAAATACAACGTAGAGAGTTGTACTTATGTTGATGCCGATTTATATTTTTATCAAAACCCAAAAGTTTTGTTTGATGAAATGGGTGAAAACTCTATTTTAATAACTGAACATCGGTATCCGCCAAAATTTAATCGAGTTAATACTTCTGGAATTTATTGTGTTCAATTTATTACTTTCTTAAATAATGAAGAAGGTTTAACAGCACTTAAGTGGTGGAGAAACGCTTGCATAGAATGGTGTTACGACAGGTATGAGGATGGCAAATTCGGTGATCAAAAATACCTAGATGATTGGACTACTCGCTTTAAAGGTGTTCACGTTTTAAAACATTTAGGTGGAGGATTAGCTTCTTGGAATGTTGAACAGTGGCCTTTAGTTAGTAAAAAGGGTAATATTATAACTTTTAAAGACAATACTGACAACACAACTTTTGAAGCAATATTTTACCACTTTCATCATGTTCGTTTTTACCAAAACAATATTGTTGATTTAGGATGGCGACATCCTACCATGCCAGTAGTTAAAAACTTGTATGTTCCATACATTATGGCTTTACAAGAAACAGAAAACTTAGTAAAATCTGTTCATCCAAGTTTTAATGTGCCTTTACAAAAATTTACGCTAATTAAAACTGGAGGTTTACGAAATAAATTAAAATACTTGTACAAAAAGTATTATCGTTTTAACGTTTTCAATACCCAAAAATTAATTGCCAAATATGGTACCAATTAATCATGAGTAATAAAAAAAAATACATTTTCATTGTTCAAGTTACTCGGCAATTATCCATTGATATTTTAAATACTTTCGTAAGTCAGGGTGCTGAAATAGAATTGGTAACTGGTGTTGTAGAAAGTAATTATGCTCCACTAAATCCTAATATAAAAGTCAAGTTTTACAATAAATATGATAACACTTCTGGCTTTAAACGAATGCTTACTTGGAGCTTATTTACCTTTCTAAGTTTTTTTCACGTCCTTTTTTCAAGTAAAAAGAAAGAACTCATATTAATTACTACCCCTCCTTTTATTGTTTTTACTGGCTTATTTTTTAAACGGCTTAGAAATCAAAACTATCATTTGATTATTTGGGATTTATATCCCGATGTTTTGGTCAATTTTGGTGTTTTAAACGAGTCTTCATGGATAATAAAATACTGGAAAAAAATAAATAAAACCTGTTTTACAAAAGCTTCAAATGTATTTACACTCGGAAAACATTTAGCCACCGCTATTAATAATTACACACAAGAGAACCCTAAAATAATCCCTAATTGGGTAAATGCAGATTTTGTAAAACCAATGGAAAAAGCGGAAAATACTTTTGCTAAAGAGCATAATTTACAAGATAAACTAGTGGTAATGTATTCTGGAAACATGGGACTAACCCATGATATTGAATCTATTGTTTATGCAGCTGAGGCTCTTCAAAATAATTCGTCCATACATTTTGTATTAATTGGAGATGGAGCGAAAAAAACAAAAATCACTCAATATGTTTCTGAAAAAAATCTAACAAATGTACTGATACTTCCTTACCAGAGTAACGAAGTGCTTCCATATTCTTTAAGTTGTGCCGACATAGGTGTTGTAACATTAAGTCAAGGAGCCGAAACCATTTCTGTTCCAAGTAAAACATATTATACCTTGGCTGCAGGTTCAGCAATATTAGCATTAGCATCACACGAATCAGAGTTAGGTTTATTAATCGAAGAATACAATTGTGGAAAAGTGTTCGAAAACCCTAAAAACGAAGAAATCGTTAAATTTATTGAAGGGTTAGTTCAAGAAAAAAGTCAACTAAAAGAATACAAAGAAAATGCAAGAAAGGCTTCCTTTAATTTTACTCCAGAAAATGCCAAACAATATTATAATTACATTTACGGTAAAAATTAAAGCTAATGCTTAGACAATTATATCTTTCTCCACTTGGTATATTAATATCTTATGTATTAAATGCTTTAGCTGTATTCCATAAACCTTTTATGGCTTATGGCTACCGTAACAAAATTGATGGTAAATTTTACAAAAAAACACGGATAGGTTCTAATGTAAAATTAGTTGAAAAGAAAAAAATTAACATTAAAGATAGTGTTTGGGTTGGGTATAACTGTCACCTTGATGGAATTGGAGGCATTACAATTCAAGAAGGAGTAAATATTGCCTCTCATACTTGTATTTACACACACAGCAGCCAAAATTCAATACGTTTATTAGGCAAGAATTTTATTGAAATTCCTGCAGAAGAAAGAATCGGTTATATTCTTGAACCTGTTAAGATTGATGAATATACTTTTATAGGTACTTCTTGCGTTATACTTCCTGGAACGACGATTGGAAAAGGTTGTATAATAGGTGCTGGTAGCGTTGTAAAAGGTGATTTTCCTGATTACTCGATTGTTGTCGGAAACCCAGCAAAAATAGTTGGTGATACAAGAGTTGTGGATAAAGAGTTGTTTCTTTCAGGTGTTGATTTCAAACATTATTATGATTCATCACTAAAAGAAGAATTTTCTAAATAAAATAAGTTGAAGTGATTAGCCAAGAATTAAATCAAAAAATACATTTTTATTTAACTTGCTTATTGGCGTTTTTCACTCCAATTCACCCGAAAATTTTACCAATACTCATTATTTTGCTCTGTGTAAATTGGGTTATTAATCCAACAAACATCAAACAGAGCTACAAAACACTTTCGAGTAATCTAGTACTTTCAACAACAGCAATTTTATACCTGATGTATTTAATTGGCATGCTTTACTCTTCTAATTTAGGTTTTGGCGGTCGTGTTTTAGAAACAAAAATGTCCTTAATAATTCTACCTATAATATATTCAGCCTATATCAATGTCACAAAGGAAAAATTAAATCATTACCTAAAAATATTTGTTTATGGGTGTATTGTTTATGCATTAATTTGTTTTTCATATGCCACCTATGCCTACTTTTTACCTTTAGAAATAGACCTTGGTAATGGCTATACATTTAATTATGGCGCTAATTATTTTTACTACTACTACCTTTCTGTGTTTTTTCATCCGAGCTATACAGCCATGTATAGTGTTTTTGCCTTAGCAATTATTGTTTTTGGGATCAAAAAAGAGTTGATTCAATTTAATTGGAAAACAATTCTAACAATAATTTTACTCACTATTTTTGTTCTTCTATTAAGTTCTAAAGCTGGGTGGATTACACTTTTTCTGTTGTGTTTTTATACCTTCTATCTACTTGTTTCTAAAAAAAAAATCATCCATACACTCTATTTTATTGTTCCCATTACCGTTGCATTTTTAGTCTTTAATGTTTATTACACTCCATTAGTATCTCAGCGTTTACCTGATGTGAAAGCAATTACAAATGTAGTTACTGAGAAAAATGAAAAAAACGAAGTAGTTACTACAAGCAAAGACGGTAATGCCGCAAGAATTTTAATTTGGAAAGCATCTGTTGAATTGTTTGTAAATAACTTCTTAATTGGTACTGGTACGGGCGACTCAAAAGATGAATTACTTAAAATTTATCATGCAAAAGAGATGACAACGGAGTATGAAAATAAGTTAAACTCTCACAACCAATTCCTTACAACTGCCATTTCATTAGGATTTATTGGGCTACTTATAATGCTCTTTACATTCCTATTACCTTTCTATTTTTCAATTTCAACTAAAAATTACCTCATTTCTGCATTTATAATTTTAATCTCCTTCAACCTATTGTTTGAATCCATGTATGAGACTCAAGCAGGAATTGTTTTCTATGCATTTTTTAATACATTGCTTTGTTCTACTTTCGTAAAAAATTATTCTGAAAAAAAATCGCAATAATATGATACCATTTTCACCTCCTCATATCAATCAAAAAGTTATTGAAGAAGTAACCAAAGTACTTCAATCGGGTTGGATAACTACTGGTCCACGCACAAAACAATTTGAAAAAGAAATTTCGGAATATTGTGGCAATAAAAACACCTTATGTTTAAATAGCGCTACTGCTGGACTAGAAATTATTTTACGTTGGTTTGGGGTAAAAGAAGGTGATGAAGTTATTTTACCTGCTTATACCTACTCCGCAACAGCAAATGTGGTCATTCATTGTGGTGCAAAACCAATTTTTGTTGATGTAAATGCTGATGATTTTAACATTAATGTTGCTGCAATTGAAAAAGCCATTACACCAAAAACCAAAGTAATAATGCCTGTTGATTTTGGTGGGTTACCTTGCGATTATGATGCAATAAACGAATTGGTTAAAAAACACCAAAAACAATTTATTGCTAATTCTAACGAACAAAAACAACTCGGTAGAATTTTGGTATTATCAGATTCTGCTCACTCCTTTGGAGCTTGGTATAAAGGAAAAAGAGCTGGTTCTTTAACAGATGTTTCTGTTTTCTCATTTCATGCGGTAAAAAACTTAACAACTGCTGAAGGTGGTGCTATAACACTTAATTTGCCTACTCCATTTGACAATCAAGAAATATACAATCAGTTATGTATAAAAACATTGCATGGGCAAAACAAAGATGCCTTGGCAAAAACTCAAAAAGGAAACTGGCGTTATGATATTGTAGAAGCTGGTTATAAATGTAACATGACTGATATTATGGCTGCCATAGGTCAGGTAGAATTAGAACGATACGATAGTGAAACATTACCAAAACGTAAAAACATCTGCGACACCTATTCTAAGATACTTGGCAAATACGACTGGGCTCAATTACCCATTTTTAAATCTGAAAACAATTCAATAGAAAGTTGTTATCACTTGTATCCGCTTAGAATTGTAGGAATAACTGAATTTCAACGAGATGAAATTATCAAAGAAATTTTCGATAAAGATGTTTCGGTTAATGTTCATTTCCTACCTGTTCCTAGTATGAGTTTTTACAAAGATTTAGGTTATGACATTAATAATTACCAAATAACATTAGATAATTATTCGAGAGAAATTTCATTACCCATTTTTTACGATTTAACTGATGAAATGGTAAATACAGTATTAAACGCTGTTATAAAATCGGTGGAGAAAGTTCTAGCATGATAAAACGGTTATTTGATATCTTCTTCTCTTTTTTTGGATTGTTGATACTCCTACCATTTTTTATTTTGATAGGATTAATAATTGTAATTGATTCCAAAGGAGGAATATTTTACCAGCAAATTAGAGTCGGAAAAAGCAATAAAGAATTTGGGCTCTATAAGTTTAGAACAATGAAACCTGATTCTGACAAAAAAGGTCTATTAACCGTTGGAGGAAGAGACCCAAGAATAACATCTATTGGATATTACCTCCGAAAATATAAATTGGACGAATTACCTCAACTTATAAATGTTTTTATTGGCGATATGAGTTTGGTTGGACCCCGACCCGAAGTAAGAAAATATGTTGACATGTATAGTAAAGAACAACAACGTGTTTTACTGGTAAAACCAGGCATAACCGACTATGCTAGTATCGAATATTTTAATGAAAATGAATTGCTAGGTAAATCTGATAATCCAGAACAAACTTATATAAACGAAGTAATGCCTGCGAAATTAAAAATCAACCTTAAATACATTGAAGAATATAGTGTATTAACTGATTTTAAGATTATTATTAAAACCATTGGTAAAATTTTTGGGAGCCATTAATACTATCCTTTCATTTTTATAACAGTTACAAGAAAAATTTATAATTATCTTTACGGTCAAAACCCAACAATGACTAACCCCATTAGAATACTATTTCAACACAATATTCCACGATGGATTATTTTCTTTATTGATGTAGTCATTTGTTTTTTCTCATTGATTTTAGCGTATTTAGTTCGTTTTAACTTTTCCATTCCAGATACCGCTATAGTAGATTTTCCTTTAGTTTTTGGAATAGTTTTAGGAGTAAGAGCGTTAAGTTTTTTCTTTTCTAAAACCTACAAAGGAATTGTAAAACATACTAGTTCAAAAGATTCTCAACGTATTTTTATTGTTATTACTATTGGAAGTATTTTCTATGTTTTAGTCAATTTATTGTTTTATTTTGGAATAAACAAAACTTTCCCTATCCCATTTTCAATCATCATTATTGACTATATGTCAACTCTTTTTTTGATGATTATTCTGCGTGTGGTATTTAAAGCCCTATATACTGAAATTGTAAACCCTTATCGAGAAAAACGTAACGTAATTATTTTTGGTGCTGGCGAATCTGGTATTATCACCAAAAGAACACTTGATAGAGATGCAGGGCTAAAATACAAAGTACTTGCTTTTATTGATGATGACCACAAAAAAGAAGGAAAAATATTAGAAGGAATTCCTATTGTTTCTTTTAAAAAATTAGATGATTTATTGAGTAAAAATGATGTTGCCCAAGTTGTAATTTCTGTTCAAAATATCTCTCCAGAACGTAAAAAGAATTTGGTTGACATTTGTTTGAATTACGATACCAAAGTTTTAAATGTACCCCCTGTTACCGATTGGATTAATGGAGAATTAAGTTTCAAACAGATTAAAAAAATTCAAATTGAAGAGCTGTTGGAACGTGATCCAATACAATTAAACATTGAGAATATTAAGAATCAACTTTCTAACAAAACCATATTAGTAACAGGTGCTGCAGGAAGTATTGGCAGTGAAATTGTTCGTCAAATAATCAATTTTAATCCTAAGAAAATAATACTACTCGACCAAGCTGAATCACCTCTGTATGATATGGAGATGGAGTTGAATGATGATCACAATAAAGTTTCTTATGAAATAGTAATTGGTGATATTAGAAATACTGAGCGTTTAGAAAATCTATTCCGTACATTTCAACCCGAAATTGTTTTCCATGCTGCAGCTTACAAACATGTTCCCATGATGGAAAACAACCCTTCGGAGTCAATTTTAACCAACGTGTTTGGAACAAAAAACTGTGCCGATTTATCAGTAAAATATAAGGTAGAAAAATTTGTAATGGTTTCAACCGATAAGGCTGTAAATCCAACAAATGTTATGGGTGCAAGTAAACGAATTGCCGAAATCTATACGCAGTCGCTTAGTAAAACATCTACAACCAAATTTATTACAACACGATTTGGAAATGTATTGGGTTCAAATGGGTCTGTAATACCTAGGTTTAGACAACAGATAGAAAATGGTGGTCCAGTTACTATAACACACCCTGATATTACCCGTTTCTTTATGACCATACCAGAAGCTTGTCAATTGGTGTTAGAAGCAGGAACATCAGGTCATGGTGGTGAAATATTCATCTTTGACATGGGTGAGTCGGTAAAAATACTTGACTTAGCTAAAAAGATGATTAAGTTATCTGGTTTAACCTTAGATAAGGACATAAAAATAACTTTCACAGGACTGCGACCTGGAGAAAAACTATACGAAGAATTATTAGCAAACGAAGAAAACACCTTACCTACACATCATAAACAAATTTTGATAGCTAAGGTTAAAGAATATGATTTTGAAGAAATTAATACTAAAATTAATGAGCTTATAGCTTCATTTGAAAGTCAAGATAACAAAATAATTGTTAAACAAATGAAATTATTAGTACCCGAATTCAAAAGCAATAATTCGATATATGAGCAATTAGATTAAATAAAAAAAGCTGTACATTTTGTACAGCTTTTTTTATTTAATCTTCATGTTAAAATTACGAATGAAATAGTGTCATAAATCCAAAACCAGCTAAATAACCTATAGCTGCTAACCAAGCTATGCTTTTAAGATACCAGAAAAAAGATATTTTTTCCATGCCCATAGCAACTACACCAGCAGCGGAACCAATAATTAACATACTACCTCCAGTACCAGCAGCATAAGCAATGAAATGCCAGATATGATTATCTAAAGGATAAACCGCCATATCAAACATACCCATACTTGCTGCAACTAATGGAACATTATCTATTACTGCTGAACCTGCACCAATCAACAATACAAAAATGTTTGGATCCATCGATGCTTGTACACTTTGTCCGAAAGTGAATATTAATCCTAACGATTCCAATGCCGCAACTGTCATTAAAATACCTAAAAAGAATAAGATAGATGGCATTTCAATCTTCGTTAATGCTTTAAATGTAGGGCTCAATTTATGCCCTGCTGCTTCACTACTATTTTCTTCTGCTTCAATACTTGTAATACTGAATTTTCGGTTACTAATAATTTCAGCCACTAATGAAACGATACCCAACGATAACATCATTCCAACATAAGGAGGTAAATGTGTAATCGTTTTAAATACTGGTACAAAAACAATTAAAGCTAATCCCAAATAAAGCATTAAAGGTCCATTTTTATCATTTTTAGCATCGTCTTCTTGAGCATCAAAAGTTCCTTTAAATGCTGGTAAAAAACTCGCTATTAAAGCAGGCACAACCATACAAAGTAAAGATGGTACAATTAAATATTCTACCAACATTCCAGCACTTACTTTTTTACCCATCCACAACATGGTTGTAGTAACATCACCAATTGGAGACCAAGCTCCACCAGCATTTGCAGCAATAATAATTAAACCAGCATACCAAATTCTGTCTTTGTTTTCTGGAACTAACTTTCTTAAAATAGTTATTAAAACAATTGTTGCTGTAAGGTTATCAATAATTGCTGATAAGATAAATCCTAAAATACAAACTATCCAAAGTAATGTTCTTTTTTTGTTGGTTTTAACAAATGATTTAATGGTTGAAAACCCTTGAAAATGATCAATAATTTCAACAATAGTCATTGCTCCTACCAAGAAAATTAGAATCTCACATGTTTTACCAAAATGATGCAACAATGTACCCTCTAATAAATGTAACTTTTCTTCGTGGTTCATTACGCCAAAACCTTCTAACATTTTGTTAGCATGAGAATCAAACCAAGAAGTAAAACCGTCTAAACCAAAAGCAACTCCAGCCCAAGCCAAAGCCATCATTAATAATGCAGGAATCAATTTATCTACTTTGATAGAATGTTCCAACGTAATAGCTAAATAGCCTAAAATGAATACTAATACAATAAATATTTCCATATTTTTAAAATTAAATTTTTAACGAATGTATTTAAATTAATTGTTTCAACGCAATTTCGAATGCAGTTTTTGCAATGTGATATTTGCTGTTGTTTTTTGCATGTGCTTTCTTCAACGCATTTTTAATGGTTTCAGAGGTATCTTTAAAAATTTCCTCATCAGATAAAACACCCAAATCATTACTCATTAAATAAGCAAAAACTCTTGCCATACCACAGTTTGAGATAAAATCTGGTATAATACTTATTTTTTCATCGGCATATTCAGCAATAGGACCGAAAAAGATTTCTTTGTCTGCAAAAGGAACATTTGCTCCGGCAGCAATTACTTCAATACCTGCAGTAATCATTCTGTCCACTTGGTCTTTCGTAATTAAACGAGATGCCGCACAAGGAATAAAAACATCAGCTTTTACATCCCAAATTTTAGCATTAACCTCATCAAACGATAACATGTTGTTGGCATGTAATTTATTACCATCTTTATCTACAAAAAGCTTTCTAATTTCTTCTAAGGTAAATCCTTCCTCTTTAATCAATCCTCCCACTCTATCAATAATACCAACGATTATTGCTCCATCTTGTGCTAAATAATAAGCTCCTGCCGAACCCACATTTCCCCAACCTTGTACAATTACTCGTTTTCCTTTCACATTACCGCCATACACTTCGTAATAATGTTTAACCGATTCGGCAACACCATAACCTGTAATCATGTCGGCAATAACATATTTATTAGCCACTTCTGGACTAAACTTAGCATCTTCTATCACTTTTAAAACACCTTGACGCAATTGTCCAATTCGGTGAATTTTTTGTGCTTCCCTAGGTTGGAAGTGCCCGTTAAACACACCTTCTTGTGGATGCCAAACGCCACAATCTTCGGTAATTGGAATAACTTCATGAATTTCATCCACATTTAAATCTCCACCAGTACCATAATAGTGTTTTAATAACGGTGTAACTGCAGCATACCATCTTCTTAATACCCCATTTTTACGTGGATCGTTAGGGTCGAAATTTATCCCTGATTTTGCTCCACCAATAGCTGGTCCTGCAACAGTAAATTTAACTTCCATGGTTTTAGCTAACGACTCCACCTCTCTTTTATCCAACCCTGCTCTCATTCGAGTACCACCCCCTGCAGCACCTCCACGTAAAGAATTTATTACTACCCAACCTTGTGCTTCAGTTTCAGCATCGTTCCATTCAAAAACTATTTCGGGCGTTTTATTCTCAAATTTATCCAGTAAATCTTTCATTCTAAATCACTTAATTTTTTAAAGAAAACAAATGTAAATAAATCATTCTTTAATGCTAAGTAATAAAAAATAAAATAGACCAATCTAATAGATTTATCGATACAAATTAGTTGTATTTATGTCCAACATTTTTTTGAAGAACACTTTTAATTCAGTAATTTAGCGTTCCAAAAAAATCAATAAATTCATCTTAAAAAATAACACATTATGAAAGTTACAGTGGTAGGAGCAGGTGCAGTAGGCGCTAGTTGTGCTGAATACATTGCTATTAAAAATTTTGCATCGGAAGTAGTTTTAGTTGACATTAAAGAAAATTTTGCTGAAGGTAAAGCAATGGATTTAATGCAATGTGCATCGTTAAATGGTTTTGACACTAAAATTGTTGGTAGCACTAACGATTATTCAAAAACTGCAGGTAGCGACATCGCTGTAATTACTAGTGGTATTCCTCGTAAACCAGGTATGACTCGCGAGGAATTAATCGGTATCAATGCTGGTATAGTTCGTTCGGTTGCTGAAAACTTAATTAAACATTCGCCAAACGTAATTCTAATTGTAGTAAGTAACCCAATGGATACCATGACTTACTTGGTACACAAAGCTACAAAACACCCACAACACAAAATTATTGGAATGGGTGGTGCTTTAGATAGCGCACGTTTTAACTACCGTTTAAGCGAGGCTTTAGGTTGCCCAGCTTCTGATGTTAGCGGAATGGTTATAGCTGCACATAGCGATACTGGTATGTTACCATTAACCCGTTTAGCTGTAAGAAACGGTGTGCCTGTAAATAAATTTTTAACTGCTGATAGATTAGATCAAGTTGCACAAGACACTAAAGTAGGTGGTGCTACATTAACTGCTTATTTAGGAACAAGTGCTTGGTATGCTCCGGGTGCTGCAGTTTCTGCAATAGTTCAAGCAATTGCTTGCGACCAGAAAAAAATGGTTCCTTGTTCAGTAATGTTAAATGGCGAATATGGCCAGTCTGACATTTGTTTAGGTGCTCCTGTAATTTTAGGTAAAGGTGGTATCGAAAAAATTGTTGAAATTGAATTAAACGATGCTGAAAAAGCTAAATTTAAAGAAAGTGCTGATGCTGTTAGAGTTGTTAACGGCGATTTAGCTGGAGTTTTAGCATAAAAAAGTTTGAAGCGGGAAGACCGAAGATAGAAGTTTAGCAGAAACAACTTCCATCTTCGGTCTTCTGACTTCTGACATCCAAAACATGACCACCACCCTACCCATAACCATACAAGCCATTGAAGACGATGGTTTCCATTTGTTAACCACAATACAAATTAACGGTAAAGACGCTTTACTGATTATTGATACTGGAGCAAGCCGATCGGTTTTTGATGAAACCCGTATTGTTGATTTTATTGGACACAACAACCTTACAGAACAAGATAAACTCTCTTCTGGTTTAGGAACAAATACAATGACCAGTAAAAAAGTGATGTTAGAACATTTAAACCTTAATGGTTTAATGCTCAACAACTACGAAGCCACGCTCTTAAACCTACACCATGTAAACCAATCGTACCAAAAAATTGGGCTCTCGCCAATTGATGGCATTTTAGGTGGCGATATTTTACACGATTACCATGCGGTAATAGATTACAAAAATTCGAGATTGGTTTTATGTCACTCTGAGCCTGTCGAAGAGTATTAATACAACTATTATATTTTTTCTAAAGCACTAAAAGTCCGATTGAATTACTAAATTTGGGTTAAACACATAGTGCGAATAAATGCAATTGCATTTATTCGGATGTTGGCAAACATGAAAATGAATCTGAGATTATTCATATTAGCTATTGCTGCTATTATCGTTGGGTGTGACCAGAATCCTGTCGACAACTCGAATAATGATGGATACTCTTCTGACACCCTTCAAATAGGTAATGGATTAAGACTCGAAAAACCTTTTAGAGTTGAATATGACCTTTCCAATAAAGGACCATTAGATAAAGGACGAATATTATATCAAGACGAAATAATCTATTCGTTTCGCCTCAACCTTAATCTTGTTAACGATACTGTTGAACCCAATAAATGGATTTTATCAGATACAGTTTCTACTTCTCTGCGAAAAGACACCATAATATTCAATTGGTATCGCGATCAAGGACTCGACTGGATTACAATCAAATTCATATATACACATGCTTCAGGTGTCCATAGCCAATACTCTATTCATGGATATAGTAAGATTGGGGAATCTAAACAAAAGGAATTGACATACCTATATTCAGAAATGAGAAGAACTGAATTGGAAGATTTTTTTGACCAGGATTCAATTCTGATTAGAAATATTGTAGAATTAAAATAAAAACGATTTGCCAACAATCGCTATAAAAAATGCGGAGGCAGAACAAAAAGGAAAACTTTGTACCTTTAGCAAACAACGCCAAAACTTCGTTTTGGTTTTTAGTAAATGAAAATTAAAAACAAAATACTCAGCTTTGGCTCAGTGCAGAAAGGAAAGACTACCGCCTTTCCCATTCCGCACTTTCTATAGCGGGGTCGTTAGACATTTAAAATTTCTCGTTTCTCTTCGGGTTGCTTAGCTTTAAAACAACCATTTCGTTCCTCAACGGTTGTTTTAAGAAAAAAAATCACCCCTAATTTCCCTTTAAAATATTCCATACAAAATGGTAAATTTGTAACCTTTAAAACACAACACACTGCATGGAATTAGCAAAAACATATTCGCCACAAGACATCGAAAGCAAATGGTATGCTTACTGGTTAAAAAACAAGTTTTTTGAATCGAAACCCGACCACCGCGAGCCTTTTACCATTGTAATACCTCCACCAAACGTTACTGGAGTATTGCACATGGGGCACATGTTAAACAACACCATACAAGATGTGTTAATTCGTCGTGCTCGTATGTTGGGCTACAACGCTTGTTGGGTGCCAGGCACCGACCATGCTTCTATTGCTACCGAAGCCAAAGTGGTAAATTTGTTACGCGAAAAAGGCATTACCAAAGCCGATATTTCTCGTGAAGATTTTTTAAAACATGCCTTTGAGTGGAAAGACAAATACGGTGGTATTATTCTTGAACAATTAAAAAAATTAGGTGCAAGTTGCGATTGGAGTCGTACACGATTTACTATGGAACCGAAACTAAACGAGGCTGTGGTAAAATCGTTTGTAGATTTATACAACAAAGGTTACGTATATAAAGATTGGAAAATTGTAAACTGGGATCCAACCGCTAAAACAACCTTATCAAACGAGGAAGTTATACGTAAAGACGAGCAATCGAAACTTTACTATGTAAACTATAAGATAAAAGATAGCAACGAAACCATTACCATTGCTACTACCCGACCAGAAACCATTATGGGCGATAGTGCCATTTGTGTTCACCCAAAAGACGAGCGTTATTTTCATTTGCACGGCAAAAAGGCCATTGTACCGATGGTTAACCGCGAGATACCTATTATTTGTGACGATTACATCGACATTGAATTTGGTACAGGTTGCTTAAAAGTTACTCCTGCACACGATACCAACGATTATGAAATTGGTCAAAAACATGGCTTAGAAATTATCGACACCTTTAATGACGATGGAACACTGAATGAAAAAGCACAAATTTTTGTTGGTGAAGACCGTTTTGTAGCACGTAAAAAAGTAGCTGAATACTTAAAAGTTCAAGGGCATTTAGCAAAAGTAGAAGACATTACCAACAATGTTGGGTATTCTGAGCGTAACCCTGATACAGTAGTTGAACCAAAACTATCGTTACAATGGTTTGTAAAGATGGACGACATGGTAAAACCTGCGTTGGAAAACGTAATGAACGATACCATTAAATTTTATCCTGATAAATTTAAAAACACCTACAAACATTGGTTAGACAATTTTAGAGATTGGCCAATTTCTCGTCAGTTATGGTGGGGGCAACAAATACCGGCTTATTACTACAACGATGCGAACGATTATGTAGTGGCTAACAATATTGATGAGGCATTAAAACTGGCTCAAGCAAAAACAGGCAATACCAATTTAACCATTGCCGATTTGCGTCAAGATGAAGATGTGGTGGATACCTGGTTTTCTTCTTGGTTGTGGCCAATAGCAGTTTTTGATGGTTTTAGCGAAGACCAAACCGATTTTAATTACTACTACCCTACCAACGTATTGGTTACGGGTTGGGACATCATATTTTTCTGGGTTGCTCGAATGATTTTTGCAGGGTACGAGTTTAAAAACGAAAAACCATTTAACGATGTGTATTTTACTGGTATGGTTAGGGATAAACAACGTCGTAAAATGAGTAAATCGTTAGGTAATTCGCCAGATGCTATCGAGTTAATGGACAGATTTGGTGCTGATGGTGTTCGTTTCGGGATGTTATCGTGCGCAGCTGCAGGTAATGATTTGTTGTTTGATGAATCGCTCTGCGAACAAGGTAAAAATTTCTGTAACAAATTATGGAATGCCTTTAAATTGGTTAAAGGTTGGGAAATTGACAACAGTTTACCACAACCAGAAAGTGCTAAAATTGGTAACGATTGGTTAAACGCTAAATTAAACCAAACCATTGCTACGTTAGAGGATCATTTTGCTAAATACCGTTTGTCGGACGCCTTGATGGATACCTACAAACTCATTTGGGACGATTTCTGTTCGTCGTATTTAGAAATTGTAAAACCTGCTTACCAGCAACCTATCGATCAATTAACCTACCAACAAACTGTAGGTTATTTCGAACAAATTTTAACCATGCTTCACCCTTTTATGCCTTTTGTTACCGAAGAATTGTGGCAAAATATTGAAACCCGAAAAGATGGTGAATCGTTAATGATGAACGCTTACCCTAAAGCCGATAAAGTTGACGAAAGTTTAATTGAGGAATTTAATTTTGCGATGGATGTAATTACTGAAATAAGAACACTTCGTAAACAGAAAAACATTGCTAATAAAGACCAAATTGAATTGTTTGTAAAAAACAATCAAAATACAACTACCAGATTTGATTGTATCATTTCAAAACTGACAAATATATCTAACTTAACGTATGTTGATGATAAAATAGACGGAGCGTTTTCGTTTGTAGTAAAATCAAACGAATACTTTATACCAATGTCTGAAAACATTGATGTAGAAGCTGAAAAAGAAAAAATTAAAAAAGAGTTGGATTATACACTTGGTTTTTTAAACTCGGTAAACAAAAAATTAGCCAACGAAAAATTCGTAAACAATGCCCCAGAGCAAGTGTTAGCCGTTGAACGAAAAAAACAGGCTGAAGCTGAATCGAAAATTAAAGTATTGGAAGAACAATTATTAAACTTTGCTTAATTGAAACAAACTACTTTAATATTAATACTTCTTCTCACCGTTGTAACAGTAAAATCGCAATCTGTTTTTAGGTGGGGGTTAGTAGGAGGCATTAATGCTTCTAAAGTAGTTTCTGATACCAAAACAAAATCGTTAAACGGTTATCACGGAGGGTTAATTGCAGAAATTAAAACACCTACAGATTGGGGATTTGAAGTTGATGCACTGATGTCGTCTAAAGGTACTAGAATTGAAGGCTTAAATTCAAACTTAGAAACTGCTTTGTTGGATTACAAATTAAACTATTTAGATTTTCCAGTTTTGGTAAAAAAATATTTTCTTTCGGTAATCAATGTTCAAGCTGGACCACAATTTTCGTATTTGTTGAGTGCCAACTACGATGGAAATGATGTAAAATCAAACCTGCATAGTTTTGATTTAGCTGCTGTAGTTGGTTTAGGTATTGATGTAAAAGTAGCCAAAGCATCAATCCGATATAATTACGGACTTACAGAGATTGGAAAAGGAGATGGACACAACAGCGTGCTTCAAATTACTTTAGGCATTTGGGTAAATTAGTTTAGTAACATTGGCTTAATTTTCAATTAATCTGAAAATCACAACTTTGATAAAAGTTTGTTTATGACAAAAAACATCAACTATCCAATCATCAATCGTGATCAAAGTTGGCTTTCTTTCAATGAAAGAGTTTTACAGGAAGCAGAAGATACCAATGTTCCTCTTATTGAGCGATTACGGTTTTTAGGCATTTTCTCTAATAATTTGGATGAGTTTTATCGAATACGTGTGGCGGCAAGTAAACGCTTGGTAGAGGCAAAGATAAAGTCAATTGAACACGAAGATGAATCACCAAAAGATTTATTACACAAGATAAATCAAATTTCAATAAAACTAGAGAAACGCTTTGAAAAAGCGTATAAAACCCTAGTTAAAGAACTAGAAAATGAACACATTTATTTAGTTGATGAAACCTCGTTACTACCTGAACATATTGATTTTGTAACCGAATATTTTGAGCAAACCGTTCGTCCTACATTAGTTCCAATAATGTTGCACAAAAAAAATCCATTTCCAAAACTAAAAGGTAAATCAATTTATTTCGGACTCAAACTTCAAGTGTCAGAAAAAATATTCGATTATGCTTTAATGGAAATACCATCTTTAATCTTGCCACGTTTTATTTCATTACCTGATGTTGGCAACAAAAAATACATCATTTTGTTAGATGATGTTATTCGATATAAATTGGATTCCATTTTTGCGATTTTTAATTACAAAAAAATTGAAGCTTACACCGTTAAGGTTACCCTTGATGCCGAATTAGATATTGATCAAGATATTTCGCAAAGTATTCTCGATAAAATATCAAAAAGCTTAAAAACTAGAAAAAATGCCTTGCCTGTTCGATTTGTTTACGACGCTTCCATTCCCGATGATTTGCTAGATTTTATTATCTCAAAAAGTAGAACAACACGTAACGATAGTATTATTCCAGGCGGTCGTTACCATAATTTTAAGGATTTTATCAATTTCCCAAATGTTGGAAGAGCTGGATTAAAAGCCGAGCCACTTAAACCAGTAAAGCACCCTGATTTAGCAAACAAAACCAGCGTTTTTGCCGAGATTAATAAAAAGGACATCCTCCTTAATTACCCTTATCAAACCTTTACCCATTTAATTGATTTGCTACGTGAAGCAGCAATCGACCCTAAAGTACTTTCCATAAAAATTAATTTATATCGAGTTGCCAAAAACTCAAAAGTGGTAAATGCATTAATTAATGCCGCTAAAAATGGAAAAAAAGTAACAGTAGTTATTGAGTTACGAGCAAGATTCGATGAGGAGGCTAACATTGAATGGTCGAATAAAATGATTGATGAAGGTATTCGCGTTATTTTTGGTTACCCAGGATTAAAGGTGCATTCAAAATTGATTTTAATTACTCGTAAACATCGTAACAAAATTACCAGATATGCTCACATAGGTACTGGAAATTTTCATGAAATAAATGCTTCTATTTATTCCGACACATCATTACTAACTAAAGACCCGCGAATTTCAAACGAGGTTTACAAGGTTTTTCAATTGTTTAAAAACAATATTGACCGCCCAACTTTTAAGCATCTAACTGTTTCGCCGTTTAATACACGAAGAAAAATAAATGCGTTAATCGACTCCGAAATAAAAAATGCAAAAGAAGGAAAACCAGCTTACATGATTATTAAACTCAATAATTTGGTTGACCCATTGATGATTAAAAAACTGTATCAAGCAAGTAATGCTGGAGTAAAAATACAATTGATAATTCGAGGAATTTGTTCGTTAATTCCAGGAATAAAAAGTGTAAGCGAAAATATTGAAGTAGTTAGTATTATCGACCGTTTTCTTGAACATTCGCGTTTAATGGTATTTTGTAATAATGGCGAAGAATTATATTATCTAACCTCCGCCGATTGGATGTCGAGAAACCTTGACAGAAGAATTGAAGTCGGCTGCCCCATTTATGACAAAACCCTTCAACAAACTATTAGAAAAATTTTGGACTTGCAATTAGCCGACAATACCAAGGCTAGGTTGATTAATCATAAAAAAAGCAATGTTTACAAGCCAATCGACAAAAAAAATAAAATCCGTTCGCAAATTAGCATTTATAATTATTTCAAAAATCAATTAGCGAATAGTTGATAACTGTTGAAAAATCATCTCCATAAAAAAATAAAAAATATTAACTTGCAGCATCTAAATAACCAAAATGAGATATGCTGCTGTTGATATAGGTTCGAATGCTGTACGTTTACTTTTTTGTGATGTTGATGTTTATCAAAACCATAAAGAAGTAAAGAAAATATCTTTAATTCGTTTACCTATTCGATTGGGGCAGGATGTTTTCACAAAAAAGAAAATCTCGAACAAAAACATCAACAACTTAATAAAAGCTCTCGAATCATTTAAAAATCTGGCTTCTATTTATGATGTAGTAGCATATCGTGTTTGTGCTACATCAGCCATGCGTGAAGCAAAAAATGGCAAAGAAGTAATCGATAAAATAAAGAAAAAAACAAAAATTGAAATTGAAATTATTGATGGTGACACCGAAGCCAAATTAATTTTAGAAACACATGTTACCGATAAACTTGATCCAACAGGAACTTTTTTATATATCGACGTAGGTGGAGGGAGTACAGAACTTTCCATATATTCAAAAGGTGAACAAATACAATCCAAATCATTTAAAATTGGTACCATTCGTTTAAAAAATGATTTAGTTACTGAAAAAACTTGGAAAGAGATGCAGAGTTGGATTGTTAAAGCAATAAAAAAACATCAACCCGAAATGGCTATTGGAACTGGAGGCAATATCAATAAGCTTTATAAAATGTGTGGTTTAAAAGACTACAAATTGTTTGGTTTTAGTCAGCTAAACGATATGAATAACTTATTATTAGAACATACCATTGAGGAGCGGATTTTAAAATTGGGACTTAAACCTGACAGAGCAGATGTAATTACACATGCCGCCAGAATATATTTAACCGTTTTAAAAACCGCAAAAATTGAAAATATTTTTGTTCCTAAAGTTGGTTTAGCCGATGGTATTATATATAAGTTGAGTGAAGCTTCATATTAATAATATCTACTACATTTAAGCATCAGATACTCTAACATCTTTTAACAATTTACAACATATTTTTTCTAAATATAACAATTCAACTACTTATAGCTACATACTCTACTGTTTATCAGTAATTTACATGAATTATTTTTTGTTAAAGATATTTTTAATTAGTTATTTTTTATCTATATTAGCTGCAACTATTTGTTTAAAATAATAGTCTAAAAGAAAAAAACACATAACTATGAATATAAAAAACAATTTATTTCTTGGATTAATACTTTTTTTAAGTGTTGCAACTTATGCACACGAAGACAAAGAATCTGATTACCACTTTACTGAAAATAAAGGTCAATTTGACCATGTAGTTAAATATCATACCAAATTGCATGTAGGTGATATTTATTTTGGTTCTCATTCATTTACTTTCGATTTATACTCCCCTGAAGATTTAGATTTGGTGTATAAAGTTAGACACGACAAAAGAATGAGAGCTCAATATGGCGAGAAAGATATTACACTAAGAAAGAGTGTTTATAGAATGAATTTCATCAATTCTAATACGAATGTGTTTTTATCACCTAGTGAGAACATCGGCTATGTAAAAAACTATCTTAAAGGAAATGATCCTTCTAAATGGGCTTCTGATGTGGAATCTTTTGAAAAACTTACCTACCATGAAATTTATAATGGTATTAATGCTCAATTGTACACTCATGACAATCATTTAAAATATGATTTTATTGTTAATGCTGGTGCAAACCCAAATAACATTATTATTAACTATGAAGGAGTGTCTGGGTTAAATTTAAATCATGGAATTTTAGAAATTAGCCTACCTAACACATCTGTTAAGGAGTTAAAACCTATTGCCTACCAACAAGTAAATGGTAAAAAAGTTATCGTTGACTGTGAATTTGTTCTTTCTGGAAATAATGTTTCGTTTAAGTTCCCACAAGGTTACGACAATACTAAAGAATTAATTATTGATCCAACTTGGGTTTTTTCTACCCTAACTGGTTCAACAGCCGACAACTGGGGTTTTACTGCTACATATGATGATAATGATAATTTTTATGGCGGTGGAATTGCATTTAGTTCTGGCTTCCCTGTTTCAACTGGAGCTTATGATGTATCTTTTGGAGGAGTTATTGATGCTGCAATAATAAAATATAATCCAACTGGTACTGCTAGGATTTATGCTACATATATTGGTGGAAATAGAGCTGATCAACCACATAGCTTAGTAACCACTCCTGCCGGAGAATTAATTGTTATGGGAGCAACAGCATCTAGAGATTTTCCAACTAGTGCAGGAGCCTACCAGACTACACATGGTGGTGGTTCTAATGTTTCTCCAAACTCTGCAACTTTTACTGGTGGTTCGGATATTTTTATTACTAAGTTAAATGCTGCAGGTAATGGTATTATTGGTAGTACTTATATTGGTGGTAGTGGAAATGATGGATTATCGCTAAATACCAGTTTGAAATTTAACTACTCTGATGAAAATAGAGGTGAAGTTGTGATTGATAACAATGGAGATATTTATATTGCTTCAACTTCAATTTCTAACAACTACCCCACTACTGCAGGAGCTCATAAGCTAACCATTTCAGGCGATTACGATGCTGTAGTTTCTAAATTATCTTCTGGATTAAATGCCTTATTATGGTCAACATACTTAGGTGGTTCAAGTGGTGATGCAGGTTATTCAATTAGAGTTAATGAAACCAATAATACTGTTGCCGTTTGCGGGGGAACTGTTAGTAATAATATTGGAACGACACCTGGAGTTATTAAACCTACCTATGGTGGAGCGACTGACGGTTACGTTGGTGTTCTTAATAATACAAATGGTTCTTTAAGTGCGTTGACTTATATCGGTACTGCACAATATGATCAAGCATACATCCTTGAAGTTGATAAATTTGGTAATGTTTATACTACTGGACAAACTAAAGGAGCATACCCTGTAACTTCAGGTACCTATAGTAATACCTTGGCTAATCAATTTGTTCATAAAATGAATAGTAATTTAACGAGTACTGGCTATAGTACCGTTTTTGGTAGAGCAAATGCTGCTGTTAACTCAGCAGTAGATATTTCTATTACTGCATTCTTAGTGGATAATTGCAGCAACGTATATGTAGCTGGATGGGGAGGTGGAAGTAATAACGAAGGAACAACCACAGGAATGCCTGTTACAGGTAATGCTATTAAAGGAACAACTGATGGTAGTGATTTCTATTTTATTGTGTTAGAAAGAAACGCTACAAACCTTCTTTATGGTACATACTTTGGTCACAATAGTTCTGATGAACATGTTGATGGTGGAACTTCAAGATTTGATAAAAAAGGTACAATCTATCAAGGAGTTTGTGCAGCATGTGGTGGCGGAAACAATTTTCCTTCTTCACCTGGGGCTTATTCAAGTACTAACGGATCCTCAAATTGTAATTTTGGTGCCATAAAAATTGGGTTAGATTTTCAAGGTGTAGTTGCTAATGCAGATCAACCTGGCGATATACTTTTATGTGGATCACCATACAATGTAGATTTTTCTGCTGGATCTACTCCTCCACCAAATACCTATTGGGATTTTGGTGATGGTAATACATTAGGAGTTGGTAGTTTTAATACACCTACACATACATACGCAGATACGGGCACATATAATATCATGTATGTCGCAATTGACTCTTCTTCATGTAACATTTCTGATACAGTTTATTTTGATGTAAGAGTAATTAATAATGGTACTTTAGATGCTCAAATTAATATTCCTCCTTATGATCCTTGCGATGACAGTTTAACTGTTACATTACAATTCACAGGTTCTGGTGCTGATTCTTTATATTGGGATATGGGTAATGGAACTACTTTTATTAACGATACTTTAATTAATTACACGTATACAACAAATGGAGTTTTCCCTATTGTATTTGAAGCCTACGATTTTGCGTGCGGTGGATTTAACACCGTAAGGGACACCATCTATTTCACCCCCAACTATACAACTGTAAATGCTACACCTCCTGGCAACCAAGTTTTCTGTGCTCAACCATACCAAGTTAATTTTTCTGCTGGAGGTACTCCTCCTCCAAATAACTATTGGGATTTTGGTGATGGTTCTGGTAATTCTAATTTAGCCAATCCACAATATACCTATGCCGATACAGGTTCATACAATGTAATGTATGTTGCTATCGATTCGACAACTTGTAACATTGCGGATACAGCATACTTTAATGTTCAATTAATTAAACCGGCTGATTTAGATGCTCAAATCAATATTCCTCCTTATGACCCCTGTTCGCCGGGTGGGCTAACTGTTAACTTTGAGTTTACTGGTACAGGTGCTGACTCTCTATTTTGGGATATGGGTAATGGAACAACTTTTATTGATAGTACAAATTTTAATTATACTTATAATACTCCTGGAACTTATTATATAGAATTTCAAGCGTTTGATTTAACATGTAATACCACTGATACGATTAGAGATACTGTACTTTACAATCCTAATTTCACTACAGTAAATGCCACTCCTCCAGGAAATCAAACATTTTGTACTCAGCCTTATTTAGTGAATTTTGATGCAGGCGCTACTCCTCCACCTAATAACTACTGGGATTTTGGCGACGGATCTGGTACCTCTAATTTAGCTAATCCTCAATACACATACGCTGATACTGGTTCATATACCGTAATGTATGTTGCTATTGATTCTACAACTTGTAATATTGCTGATACCGCCTATTTTAGTGTTCAATTAATTAAGCCCGCAGATTTAGATGCTCAGTTTAATATTCCTCCTTATGATCCTTGTCAAACATCATTAACCATTAATTTACAGTTTACAGGTACTGGTGCTGATTCCTTGTACTGGAATATGGGTAATGGAGATGTATTTATTAATGACACAATAATCAATTATTCTTATAACACTCCTGGAACTTACATTGTAAGTTTTGAGGCCTATGATTTACAATGTAACAATACCGAAATATTTACTGATACGGTTTATTTTAATCCTACTTTAACTCAAGTAAATACGGTTGTTCCTCCAGATATTAATATTTGTGGTACACCACTTACAGTTAACTTCTCTTCAGGTTCTCCTGCTCCACCTCAGAACTACTGGGATTTTGGCGACGGGAATACCTCGACCACTATAGATCCTAGTCATGATTATGCTAGTGCTGGTTCTTATAACATTATGTTTGTTTCAATAGATTCAACAACTTGTAATATTGCCGACACTGGATACTTTGCAGTAAATGTTCACACCGCTCCTGATTTAAATGTAAATATTGCATATGTTCCACCTGTTCCTTGTGAAGCAGTAAATTATAGAGTTGAGCTAAGTGCAGTAGGTTCTGGTGCAGATTCTATTTACTGGAACATGGGTGATGGAATGACCTTTGAAGATTCAACAAGTGTTTCTTACGAATATTTATCTCCTGGAACGTACACCATTTCTGTTTCGTTATTTAACTACTTCTGTAATAAAGTAGTTACAGAAACTAGAGTTGCTGAGTTTATAGAACTTGGTGAAACTACAGGAATTATTCCTAACGTATTTACACCTAACGGTGATAATTGGAATGATGAATTGGTTTTTGTAGGTGTTGATCATACTCAATCATACAGTATTCGAATTTTTAATCGTTGGGGACGTTTAGTTTTTGAATCTACCGATGCAACTAAAAATTGGAAAGGTAAAGATGAAGCAGAAGGAACTTACTTCTACGAATTAAGATACACGGATGTTTGTAGTAACGAAGAAAAACTAAAAACAGGAACTGTAACATTATTAAGAGGTCCGAAAAAACAATAATTAATAAGTAATAATGAAGAAGCCCACCATTTTTTTTTGGCGGGCTTCTTCATTTATATAACATACTATTTTATTAATTTTTTGTGTAAATCGTTTGTGTTGGAAATGCCATTTCTAGTCCAGCAGATTTAAACTGTTTTAGAATTTCCAAATTAATTTCAGTTTGCGTATCAAAAATATTGGCTTCTTTTTTAATGTAATAGATAAAAGTAATACCCAAAGCATAAGCACCAAAATCAGTAAAACTAATTACAGTTCCTTCATCTAGATTTTCACTATTTGTTGAAATATTTTTTAATACGTCTATTCCTTTTTGAATCTGTTCTGGAGTAGTGTCGTATATTAACCCAATATTTAAGGTGATTTTTCGAGTTGGTTCAGCAGTAACATTCTCCACCATATTACCTATAAAAAGTGAGTTAGGAATAGTTACTAACCTCCCTTCCAATGTTCTCATTCTACTTACTTGAAAACTAATTTCAGTAATCGTTCCATCAAAACCATTTATTTTTATTCGATCTCCAACTTTAAATGCTTTAACAGTAAACACCATTATACCTCCAAACATATTAGATACCGATTCTTTTGCAGCCATAGCCAAAGCTAAACCTCCAATACCCAAACCTGCAATAAGAGCACCCACATCATATCCTGCATTGTTTAAAGCCACAATAATACCAACCACCCAAATAACTGTTCGAACCCCTTTCCTTACAATAGGTATGATTTGATTGTCCAAATCAGTTTCCGATTTTTCAGTGAATGGAATTACATATTCACGAATAATAGCATCTAAAAATCTAGCAATAAACCATGTAATATTGATAGCAATCATTACATGATAAATTTTGGTTAACCAATTGTCTAATCCTTCTGAAAAATGTAATCGCTCTAACCCAAACCAAATACCAGCTATGGCTATAGCAAATACCACAGGTTCTTCAATCATATCAATTACAATATCATCAAGCTTAGAGCTCGATTTTGCAGTAAGTTTTTTAAGAAATTTATTAGATATCCAAAAAACGATTTTTCCAACAACAATAGCCCCCAAAATAATTAACAAACTAACTACCCAATTCCCTACGGTATTGTGATAAAACTCTCTTGCAAAAAATCCATTCATAATTTATATATTTTTTTGCAAAGTTAGCAAATCAAAAAGAAACCAAACAATAGAAATACATCTGCTTTGTGTAAGTTTGTTTGAGAGCTTATAAAACAATAACAAGCATTTGATTATTAAACGATTCATATTACTTACACTTTTTTTCTGCGAAGTATCACTTTCGTTTTCTCAAGACACCTTGAATGTGAGACGGTTAAAAACTGTTGTTGCCAGTGAGGCAATTATCTATACTGGAACAATGATAGGTTTATCTCAACTATGGTACAAAGACCAAACATCTAGTAATTTTCATTTTTTCAACGATAACGACGAATGGTTGTATACGGATAAAGTAGGTCATACCATGACTTCGTATTACATTGGAAAAGTTGGTTTTGAAACTTTAAAATGGACAGGGTTATCTACCAAAAAATCGATATGGTATGGTGGAACACTTGGTTTTGCTTTCCTAAGTACTGTTGAGATTTTTGACGGGTTTTCTAATGGTTATGGTTTTTCTACAGGCGATATGTTTGCCAATGCATTAGGCTCAGGTTTATTTATTGGTCAGCAATTGGCTTGGGATGAACAACGAATTTTACTCAAATACTCATTTTATCCTACCGGTTATGCTTCAAAACGACCCAACTTATTAGGAGAAAACTTTTTACAACAAACGCTTAAAGATTACAACGGACAAACCTATTGGTTAAGTGTCAACGTGGCTTCATTTTTAAACGATGATTCGAAATTTCCGAAATGGTTAAATGTAGCTGTTGGTTATGGTGCTGATGGAATGTTAGGTGGACGAAACAACGTATTTGTTTCTAATAATCATTATTTTGATTATTCAGATATCCAGCGTCAAAAACAATTTTATTTGTCGTTAGATGTTGATTTGACTCGAATAAAAACAAAAAACAAATTTACTGCTGGATTATTACAAACTTTTGGATTCATCAAATTCCCTTTCCCCGCATTAATGCTAGAAGAATCGGGTAAATTTAAACTATTACCTATTCAATAACTAGCCTGTCCGAACCTCTTCAAAGTTTAAAACTTTGGAGAGGTTAATATCTCAAACAAAAAAGGCTACTCGAGAGAGCAGCCTTCATTTTAAGGGTGGATGATGGGATTCGAACCCACGACCCTCGGTACCACAAACCGATGCTCTAACCAACTGAGCTACAACCACCATTTAAGGACGGCAAATATAATACATTTTTATTATTTACTGTAAAATATTTTTTTATTAATTGCATTTGTCAGTACGATTTTTAGACAGTATAATCCTAACTTTGTTATTATGAGTGAATTAAAAAACACACTACTTCATGTAGAAGGTATGACTTGTACCAATTGTGCATTGGGCATAAAAAAACAGTTAGAAAAAAAAGGATTGAATGATGTTGATGTAAATTTTTCTACTGGAGAAGTGCTGTTTAAAAACACCATTAATTTATCAATAGAAGACATTAAAAATGGTATCAATGGATTGGGATACAAAGTTATTGAAGATACTTCCGATAATCATCATGGACACAGTCACAGCAACTTCTCAACCATAGAAAAAAAATTCTATTTCTCTTTAATATTTACCATTCCATTGTTTTTACACATGTTTTTTCCACATGATTATTTAATAAACAATGCTTTGGTGCAACTTGGATTGTGTTTACCTGTTTTTATAGTGGGTTTTTTACATTTCGGAAAAAGCGCTTGGGGTTCACTTAAATCAATGGTTCCAAACATGGATGTATTAATAGTGATTGGAGCAACTTCAGCATTTATTTATAGCATAATTGGAATTATTGAGCATTATGGTACACACGAAGCCCATAACTATTTGTTTTTTGAAACTGCTGCCACCATTATAACTTTAGTTTTATTGGGTAACGTAATGGAGCATCGTTCGGTAAATCAAACTACCACAGCTTTAAAAGAATTAACTCAATTACAAAAATCGGAAGCGACTAAAGTATTGGCTGATGGAAGCACCGAAAAAATTGATGCCAATTTTTTGGTAAAAGGTGATGTTATTTTGGTAAACCATGGCGATAAAATTGCCATTGATGGTGAAATTATTTGGGGTGATGCCACTATTAACGAATCAATGATTACTGGAGAAAGTGTTCCTGTAGAAAAAACCATTGGAAATAAAGTTGTTGGAGGAACAATCGTTGAAAGTGGTTCAATAAAAGTTAGAACTGAGCACGTGGGGAGCGAAACCGTTTTATCAAAAATTATCGAAATGGTTAAATCGGCACAACAAAACCAGCCTCAAATACAGCGGTTGGGAGATAGAATTAGTGCTGTTTTTGTTCCTGTAGTAGTTGGGATAGCCATTTTAACTTTTACCGTTGCATATTTAGGTTTTGAGATTACACTACAACAATCTTTAATGCAAACCATTGCAGTATTGGTTATTTCATGCCCTTGCGCAATGGGTTTAGCCACTCCTACTGCGGTAATGGTTGGTATTGGAAGAGCAGCCAAAAAAGGAATTTTAATTAAAGGGGGAAGCACTTTAGAACAGTTTGCTAACATTAAAAATATTGTGTTTGATAAAACAGGCACCTTAACTACTGGTAATTTTGCATTGAAAGGAATTACCTTGTACAATAATTTTAATGAAACTGATGCCAAAAATTTGTTGTTTAGCATTGAAGAACACTCTTCTCATCCCATTGCAAAATCGTTGGTGAATGATTTAAAACCAACAGCCAACAAGGTTGCTTTTGCAAAAATTAATGAAGTTAAAGGATATGGTATTGAAGCTTTTGATGCAGAAAACAATCATTATCAATTGGGCTCAGCGCGTTGGTTAAACGATAATAAGCCAACAGAAACACATCAAATATATTTGTTTAAAAACACTGTTTTAGTAGCAGGAATTAATATCGAAGATGAATTAAAGCACAATGTAAAATCAACCATTACGCTGTTGCACGAACAAAACCTCAACACTGTTTTATTAAGTGGTGATGTTAAAGCCAAATGCGAAAGTATGGCTGCCGAGTTAGGTATTAAAACTGTTTATAGCGAACAATTGCCCGAAGATAAACTAAAACTTATTGACCAAATGGTTGCTACATCACCAACAGCTATGGTTGGAGACGGTATTAACGATGCTCCTGCCCTTACCAAAGCTAACGTAGGCATTTCGTTGAGCAACGCTACACAAATTGCTGTGCAAAGTGCTCAAATTGTATTGTTGAACCATAAAGATTTTAGCCAAGTTTATGAGGCTTATTTAATAAGTAAACACACGCTTAAAACCATTAAACAAAATTTGTTTTGGGCTTTTTTCTATAATGTAGTTGCTATACCCATAGCTGCGTTTGGATTTTTAAACCCAATGGTGGCTGCACTTACTATGGCTTTTTCTGATGTAATTGTAATTGGAAATTCTATTCGGTTAAAAACGAAGAAGTTGAAGTAAGAAGACTCTTCGACAAGCTCAGAGTGACAAATTTATATTAAACCATCACTTATTGTCATGCTGAGCTTGTCGAAGCATCTTTTTTATTAGATTCTATTTACTCAAAATCTTAAACTCTGTTCTACGGTTTTGTTGGTGAGCTTCTTCTTTTTCGTCTTCAAATTTTAACTTAGCAATTTCTGCATCAGAAATAATCAACTCTTGCTCTCCATAACCTTTCGAAACTAATCTGTCAGTAGCAATTCCACCTTTAATTAAATAATCTACACACGATTGCGCTCTACGTTGCGATAAATCTTCGTTATACTTATCTCCCCCTCTAGAATCGGTATGAGCAGACAACTCAATTTTTAAGGTTGGATTTTCAACTAACAATTTAATCAATCGGTCTAATTCATTTTTAGAAGCATCACGCAAGGTAGCTTTGTTGTAATCGTAAAAAATGTTTTTCAATACAATTTTACTACCCACTTCAACTCTTTTTAAATCAATGTTTTTCACTACCTCTTGGTAAGCAGCCGTTTCTGGAATATTAAAATTCTCCGAATGGAACAAATACCCATCTGCACGAACTATTAAACCATAGTTTTTACCCGATGGCAACGACACTAAATATTTACCCGTAGTCTCGTTCGATTCAAATTTAGCCAAGGTTTTATTTTCTTCTACATCAATCAATTCAATATCAGAATACAAAGGCTTCAATGTTTTTTCATCACGTACTACCCCTTTTAAAATGGTAATACGTTTTGTAGCAGCATCAACTTGTTTTTCAATTAATTTTTCACGAACAGGCTCTGCAATGTTTGCCAACAAGTTATCTTCAGCACTCAATTGCAATGGTTTTTCAGGTCCTAAAAAGGTAATCATGTAAATATCTTTTTCGCCATACCCATCAGCTTTAAACGACGAGTAATACCCTCTTCTACCACTAGCATTGATTACAAAAAACACGTCATCGTCAACCGAATTTATTGGATATCCAATGTTTTCTGGCTTGCCCCATGTAACACCATCAGCTTGTAATTTCGACATAAAAATATCGTAGCCACCCATTGTTTCGTGCCCTTGCGAACTAAAATACAATGTTTTTCCATCAGGGTGAATCACCACACTTTCTTCATTGTGTTTGGTATTAATTACCGGACCAATATTCACTGCTTCACCCCAATCTTTTTTAATAGGGTCCCACTTTGTATAATAAATATCGTGCTCACCAAAGCCTCCTGGTTTGTTTGAAACAAAGTACAAGGTTTTTGCATCGTTCGAATAACTTGCCGAAGATTCGTGATATTTAGAATTTATGTTCTTGTTCATTTTTACCGGCTTCGACCAAGTTGCCCCAACCAATTTAGTTTCATACAAGTTACCATCTCCTTTATCATCTTTATAAATAATCATGCTTTGAGCATCAGGAGCAACAGCCACAGTGGCATCGTGTTCATTTGAATTTACGTTAGTTCCCATGTTTGCAGGGCTAGTCCATTTACCTCCAACTTTATTGGTAATGTAAATATCTTCGTAATATTCGTTTAAGCCCTCAGCAACACCACCTCCAGTAGTAGTATTTCTTCTTGAGGTAAACATCATTACTGATTCATCTGCAGAAATGATAGCTCCATATTCTGGATATTTTGAGTTTACTACATTTCCGAAATTATCGATGAAAGCACGTACAGGTTTTGCCACCAATTTCTTCCCCATTTCACATTCGTTAATTCTGTTTTGTGTTTCTTCAACTTCAATAGGGTCTTTACCTGTTAATACCGATTGATGAATTTTATAAGCTGCAATTGCTTTATCAAAATCCATGGTTAATTGATACCCCATACCTAAGTAATAATGAATATCTCTAGACACATTAGGGTTTAACTTTTGTGCTTTTAAAAAGTGAGGCAAACATTCTTCTTTATACACCGATGAAGACAAATAACAACGACCGATTCTATAATTTAACTGAGCATTGTTTGGATTGAATTTATTTGCTTCAAACAAAATAGGCAATGCCTCTTTGTGATAACTTGCCCGAGCTCTGTAATCAGGATGATTAACACTCATAAAAGATTCTGGGTAGATATCATAAATTTTATACCCTTCTTCGAGTTGGTCTCTTGCAATTTTAAATTCGTCTTTTCGTTCTTTAAACAAATTTTTATCGAAAGGTACATCTTGTGCAAAACAGTTAACAGTTAACAATAAAAAGCTAAAGGTTAATGCAATTATTCTATTATATGTTGATTTCATGAGTTCTTAATTAAAAGGTGGTGGTTATTAATTACAACTTTCTTGCGAAAAAGTTTTTCCATTTTTTAAGCCTAACGAGGCAGCTTTATTCCAATCTTCACATGCTTGGTCTTCTTTACGCAACATTTCATTAGCTATTCCTCTGTTTAAGTAAGCTGGACCAAAATCGTCTTGCAATAAAATGGCTTTGTTACAATCTTCAACAGTACCTTTAAAATCTTCTAGTTTATATTTAGAAGCGGCTCTATTGTTGTATGCCTGAGCATAACTGGCTTTTAATCGAATAGCATCATTAAAATCCTCAATGGCTGCTTTGTAATCGCCTTTTTCGTGTTTTGCATAGCCTCTATTGTTATAAGCAATATAATAATCATTCTTCAGCTCAATTGCTTTGGTGTAATTTTTAATTGCTTCGTCGTACTGTTTATTTATACGCAATGCACTTCCTAAGTTATTGTAAGCAAAGTACAATTTACTATCAATGGTTACTGCTTTTTTATAATCTTGAATTGCACCAGTAATATCATTGGTTTGTCGTTTTGCACTTCCCCTATCGTTAAATGCGTATGCGTAAGTTGGTTTATTTTTAATCGCGTTATCGTAATCGCTTATTGCTTCGGTGTATTTTTCATGTAGAAAATACAAACCTCCTCGATAATAATAAGCTTCAGCGTTGGTATTGTCAATTTCAATTTCTTTGGTAAAATTTTCTAAGGCTTGCTCTTTTTCATTTCTTTCATAATGAGACCTTGCTTTTAAAAAGTAAGAGCCAACATAAGCTGGATTAATTTGAATAACGGTATTTAAATCAAGAATTGCACCTGCATAATCTTTAATTTGAAACTTTACAGAACCTCTGTTAAACAGTGCTTTTTCGAAAGTTGGCACTAATGCAATGGCTTCGTCAAAATCGGCAATAGCACCGCTCAAATCTTTAGCATTAAACTTTTCAATACCGCTGTTGTAAAATTCTTCAGCTTTTGCAACATTAATTGCCGATTCATCACCAACAACTACATCTTGGGCAAACGATTGTTGATTTGCAAAAAATAGCAAGAACCCAACAACCACAATTTTTAAATACTTCATAGTTTTACTTTTAAAAGAGCCAATTTAACAATTATGTTTTTCTCAATCAAAAATCTGACCAATAGATTTTGAATTGTTAATAACAAAAAATTAAGTGTTTAATTTGTAATCTTGACCTTTTAGTCTAAACGTGAAAATTTCTGACAATACTTTACAAGCAGTAATTCGTTTTTTTAAAACTGAATTAATCGATTATTTCCCTGAACAGGAAATAAACAGTATGCTGTATATTGTATTGGACAAAACATTTGAAATTCGTAAAAAGGATGTTTTATTGGGTTCAAACAGGCTTTTTTCTGAGTCGGAATTATTAAAAATAATTTACATCGTAAAAGATTTAAAAAAACACAAACCCTTAGCTTATATTTTGGGCGAGTGGGAATTTTATGGCTTACCTTTTAAAGTAAACGAACACACATTAATTCCACGACCAGAAACTGAAGAGTTGGTTCAGCTCATTTTAGATGAAAACAACAACGAAAATGCATCTATTTTAGACATTGGAACTGGTTCGGGTTGTATAGCAATTGCGTTTAAAAAAAACAGACCGAATGCTTCTGTTAGTGCTTTTGATGTTTCTATACAAGCATTAGAAACAGCAAAAAATAATGCCCTTTTAAATGATGTAGCCATTCATTTTCAAGAAATTGATATTCTTACCACTAAACAATTAAAAACTAACTACGACTTAATTGTTAGCAACCCACCTTATATACCGCTAAAGGATATGAACGAAATGGATAAAAATGTTACCGATTTCGAGCCCCATTTAGCCTTGTTTGTTGAAGATAACAATCCACTTATTTTTTATAAAGCCATTGCTGAATTTGCTAAAAAGCATTTAACCAACCATGGCAAGTTATATGTAGAAATACATGAAAAATTGGGGGATAAAGTGAAAGCATTGTTTGAATTAATAGGGTTTAAAGAAGTAGTAATTGTAAAAGACATTAACGAAAAAGATAGAATAGTGAAATGTTTAATGGATTTTTCTTCTTAAATTTATTACACTACAAATGTTAGTTAATGCTTATAAAATCGGACATATTAAATATTATTGAGGATCATGTAAACGATGTTTTTGATAAATCGTCGGTGCATTTGCTTTACCACAACATAAACCATACCTATGATGTGGTAGAAGCTGTAAAAACACTAAGTACCAACTTAAACATTACCGAATCGGAATTTAAAACACTACAAATTGCTGCTTGGTTCCATGATATTGGCTACCTAGAAAACATGCATAACCACGAGCTATATTCTGCCGATTATGCTGCTGGTTTTTTAAGAAAACAACATTTTAATACTGAAATAATAATTACAGTTACCAGCTGTATTTTAGCTACAAAATTGGATGCCCCAGCAAATACGTTACTCGAAAAAACCTTGGTAGATGCCGACTTATATAACCTCGGAACCGAAAAACACTTTAACAACTCAGCATTATTACAACAAGAATTGGGTTTTTTACGCAATAAAAAAATTGATGATGTAGAATGGCTTAAAATTGAAATACCATTTTTGAAACGACACGTTTATCAAACCAATTATGGTAAAACCATACTTGAACCAGTAAAACAAAGGCACTTGCAACAACGAATTGCAGAGTTAACCCACCTGATTAAATAGCTAACCATCAGTTTAACAGCAAACAACGTTTTATGCTCGAAAAAACTCGAGTAAAAAATTCAAAAAAATTTTGCAGAATTAAAAAAATATATACTTTTGCACACTCCTTTTAAAACAAGGAATGTTCTTAACTAAATTGTGTCGAATTTTTTCGACGAAGCTTAATAAAGATTTTTAAGCGAGAGTAGCTCAGCTGGTAGAGCGCGACCTTGCCAAGGTCGAGGTCGCGGGTTCGAACCCCGTCTCTCGCTCTTCTTCTTTTTTAAAAAAGACGATGCTCGGATGGTGGAATTGGTAGACACGCCGGACTTAAAATCCTGTGTTCGTAAGGACGTGCGGGTTCAAGTCCCGCTCCGAGTACTCAAGCCTCAACAGTCCGTTGGGGCTTTTTTTATCGAAAAAACTTGTGAATGGGCTTCCACCTATCACATTTAAAGTTTAATCCCGAATGTTTTAATGTTCGGGATTTTTCATTTAAAAATTTGACTGAATATTTATTGAACCACCAACTTACCCGAGTACTGCTCTTTTTTATTAGTGATCTGATAAAAGTAAATACCTTTGGGTAAGGCTTGAATATCAATTTGGGTAATATTTGTAGTAATATTTTGTTTTAAAATCTCTTTACCCGTTAAATCTATCAACTTAAAAACAGCTATTATAGATTCCTGAGATTTGATTGTAAAAGTATTATTGGCTGGATTAGGGAACACCTCAAATTGGGCATTTTTATTTGAATATGAATCTATCCCTGTTGGTAAAACAGTTACCGTTACCGTATCATAAGTAATATAACCACAAATGGTTTGTTCTAAAATATAGGTGGTGGTGCTATCTGGTTGAACCCACAACCCTGCAACGGTATCAATGGGGTTACCGTTTACATACCAAACACAATCATCGTTTAAGCCAATTTCAGGTTGCCTACCAATAAATACGCTATCGCCCAAAGCTATGTTAGTATCAACTCCTGCATAAGCTGGTGTACTAATATCTATTACACTTACATCGTCGATGTAGTAGTAGGCAAGTAATTGTGATGAATTATCGACAATTATAACATTTGATAAACTATCTGGTTTAAATCCTCCTATAGTAATAAAATTTTCTCCTCCTTGTGCGAGATATTCCAACTCAATAGGAACCCAGTTAATCTTATCTGTTATAACATTATTATAAGGATTTTCTATTTGAGGAATATAAGGAATAAGATTAGGAGGAAGAGGGGCAAGACAACTATCTTCAGAAAAATAAACACCAAAATTACTAGTCGCATATCTACTTTTATCTCGTAAATTAACATAAAAATTCACACAATATGATTTATTAACCGATAAGGAATTATTTAATTTAACTTCTATAAATTCACGTGCTGTACCAATATTAATATAATAATATGCACCAGCATAAGTATTCCCCGTTCTTGGGAGTTGAGTTCCACTACTATTAATTAATCCACAAAATCCAGCACAACATGAAGAAAAAAGGTCTGTACTCGATTGTTGTACACCATTACTGTCAGTATAGGGTTGAAACCAAGGTGTCGCATATTCCAATTGAGAAAGAAATGTCGGGCATTGCGATAATTGCTCAAAACTTGGATTGGGCACTAAATTAACCTGTGTTTTACTGTTTAAAACAAACAAAAAAATGTAGACAATAAAAAGTAAAACTTTTTTCATACCTGTTTTAATAAAAAAGACAGAATTCATAATGCTACATTAAAGTTAGCATAATTTTCTAATAAGCTTACTTTTTCATTTTTATAAGTCATACTACAATTATTGTCTTTTTAATTCCTTCCTTTGACTAACACCTTTTTTATTGTGATAAAAAATATCTCTTGATGGTAATTTCACCAAAAAATTTTGATGATATTTTTCTCTATGGTATCTTTTTCCATCTAACCATGTACATTCTACTATCACATCACTCTCATACCATCCTAGCCATACATTGTAGTCCTTTGCATACCTTTGTACTATCATTACAGGGCCTCCACCTCTTAGTTGCACCCTGTCTCCTGGTTTAAAAATTCTTTTCATAACTAATCGATTTTGGTTCAACTTAACTCCATTACATCAAACAAAATACCATAGAAAAACACTTGAAATTTTGTCCGATTTTTTGTTAAAAATTGTTAATCAAAACTGCAATTTTTTCAGTTTATCAAAGCACTTGCAGGGTTAATTTTATTATTTTTGTTAAAAACCAACATTATGAAATACTTACTTATTGCCTTTTCACTCATAACTTCTATTTCAATTCAAGCACAATCGGAAAATGAAAACTTTTATTTGGCAGAAAATGCCTTAAGCTGGAAAAAAGTGTATGAAACCACTAAAAGCAAACAAGACGTAATTAACTATTTTAAGGAGTCTGGCTTGTTTTGGAGCACCGAAACTGTTGCTGACACTTTGTTTTGCAAATTAAAAGCTCAGCATGTTGATGAAACCAAAACTGGAGTTGCCGGTGTACCTGCTATAGTTAACAAAACCGCTTTTAAAGGCTTGGTACGCATTGAATTAAAAGATAAAAAATACCGTGTTATTTTTAGCAACATCATATTGGTTGGCGATGGCGAAATTCTTAAAAAAGGCGAGGAACAAACCTTTGAATATAATTTTTTAACCAAAGAAAATACGGAATATCGTCCTGGTTTTTTGAAAAAACCAAACTCCATTTACAACATTACTTTTAGCGATTTGTTTGAAATTGCAAGCAAAAAGAAAGACGATTGGTAATTGATGTTACAACGTTTTAAACAACTCTTCGTATTCTTTAAATCGGTGTTCTCGTATGGGACGTATTTTAGGTTCGGTGTTAAAATACAATACTAAACATGGCGATATGTTTTTATACTTCTCCACGTATTCGTAACGCACCAACTCTTTTTGTTTAATACGTTGTTTTATTTTATTGTGATAAGGATACATCTATTTCATCTCAATAATCTGGGCATTTTCCATAAACAAGCCCTGTAATCGTTCCATTCGGTCGGAAAACTTGTCGTTAAACACCAAATACTGACATTTATTTAAACTCTCTGTAATTCTATCTACATCAGTGTGTCCGCTATTATCAAAAATAAACTCTGCATCTTCAACAATCAAAAGTTGTAACCTGCCCAAATTTATTCCATTCATGTAATACAACTTGCTTAAACGCTTTGGAGTAGCTATTACAATGTCCATTCCGGCATAAATATCGTCGCGCTGGTTACTAATTTTTGGTTCTTCGTAAGCCGAATAAATTCTTAAATCAGTATCTTTTAAAAACGTTTTAAACACCGCTTCTAACTCAAGAGCTGCTTGCCTATCTTTCACATAAATCAACGCCCTAGGAACATCGTCGAGCATGGTTCCATTTAGTCGTTGAATAACTACCAATGCCAATGCGGTAGATTTTCCACTTCCTTTTGGTGCAATACAAAACAAATTAGTTCCGCCTTTAATTTTTGGAATGATTAGTTTCTGGAAAGGTGTAGCATCAGTAAAACCCAATTGGGCAATGTTTTCTTGAAGGATGGGCAATAGCTTTTTAAAAGGCATTTTTAGTTGTATAATTTGAATACGTTATTTGCCAAAGTTAGTAAGATATAATGAACGAAACCGATAAAAATTACAACTTGATTTTAATGAAAAGGGATAATAATTAGAAAATTAAGTGATTAACCAATTATAAATGTTACATTTACCATAATATTAATAAACAATAAATAACAATGGCTACAGGTAAAGTAAAATTTTTTAATGATCAAAAAGGATTTGGATTCATAGTTCCAGACGATGGTGGAAAAGATTTATTTGTTCACAAATCAGGAACAAGTACATATTTAAAAGAAGATGATCTAGTAACTTATGATGTTGAAGATACTCAAAAAGGTCCTTCTGCAATAAACGTTGAAAAACAATAGTTTTAAGGTTTATATAAGTAAAAAAAAAGTCCAGCAAAATTGCTGGACTTTTTTTATTCCTCTTTTTTTTTTATTTCTTTTTGTTGAGCTGTTCGTTCATTTTTTTCATGTCGTTACGAACTTGCATGGTATATCCTTTATCATGTACGTATTCATCTTCACCAGCATCGTATTTAATAATAGCTGTGGGAAAGTCCAACACTGATGCATCTACATTTTTATATTTATCAGCATCAATTAAATCAACAATAAATTCAAAATAGTATTTGTCGTCTAAATCGCCAGTATTTTTAGTGTTGATGTAAACACGTTCGTCCATCATTCCTTCTTTACTTACTTCAATCATGTATTCATTATCGCTAAACAACAAAAACTTAAACCTAGCATTACTTTTAGTAAGCGTTTTGTTTACAATAGTATTGTTCTGATAAAGTTTTACTAAAGCACCTTCAATCTTTTTTTCGTCTTTAAGCACATAACCACTCATTTCTAAAACGCTTGGTTTTACACCTATTTTACTTACAAATGAGATTAATGTCACAAATAGTACAACAACTGTAGGATATAATATAACTTTTTTCATCAATTCAATTTTAAAAATTATTCGATTCAATTTTTGGCTAAAATACAAAATTTTTGAAGCTAATAAACAATGCTTTTCCAACATTATATTCTCAGCCCAATAATACACACATCATCCACTTGTTGCAGATTCCCTTTCCATTGCTCAAATTCATTCGCAAACAATTGTTTTTGCTCGTGCAAAGGTTTTGTATAAACGCTTAACAATTTTTCTTTTAAAGTATTATACTTGTACTTTTTGCCTTTCGGACCGCCAAACTGGTCGGCAAAGCCATCGGTAAAAATAAAAATGTAATCTCCTTCGGTGGTTTCAACTTCGTGGTTGGTAAAATCGGTCATTTTGTAATTGTAACCAATGGGTTGTTTATCGGGTTTAATCTCAACTAAATTATCGTTTTTAATGATGTAAAGCGGATTGTTGGCTCCTGCCCATTGCAGTTCTTTAGTTCGTAAGTTTAATCGAATAAGCGAAATATCCATACCATCTGTGGTTTCTCCTTCTTTACCCGTTTGATTAAGCTCAACAATTACTTTTTTTCGTAAAAGATTTAGTATTTCAGCGGGTTTTAACAGTACATCTACCGCATTTATTTCGTTTAAAAAGGAATTGCCTAACATGGTTAAAAATGCACCAGGAACTCCGTGACCAGTACAATCGGCAACAGCCAAGTATAAATGATTATCTTTTTCTAAAGCCCAATAAAAATCGCCACTTACAATATCTTTGGGCTTAAAGAAAATGAAGTGTGGAGGCAAATGTTTGCTTTCGTGTTCTTCCGATTTTAGCAACGCATCTTGAATTCGTTTGGCGTAATTAATCGAATCCATCACCTCTTTATTTTTAACCTCAAGTTGAGTTTTGGCAAGTTCTACTTCTAATTTTTTCTCTTCAATTACTTGTTTCTGTTTTTTGGTAACTTTTAATCGATTAAAAATAATACCTAACATTGATATTACGATAAGCAATACCAAAGCAATTCCGTAAGAAATCATTTTTTGTTTTTGCTCCTTTTCAGCAGAAATTTCTAAATCTTTTTTATGCTCTGCATCTTTAATTGCTTGGCTTTTTTCAAACTCATATTTTAACTGCTGATTTTTTGTTTTTCCAATAATATCATCATTTAACAAGCTATCTTTCATCATGGTATGAAGTTCAAAAAGCTCTAATGCTTCCTTATAATTTCCTTTTAGTTTATTTATTTTACTCAAGGTTTGAGCAGAGTGGCTAATATTTGCAGGGAATCCAAGTTCTTTCGAAAGTTTAAAACTTCTATGAGCATACTCTTCAGCCAATTTAATGTCGCCAATTTTCATCATTATATCCGACAAATCTTTCAAAACATAACTCGTCCATCTTTTATCGCCTTGTTCTTCCAATATTTTAAGCGATTTATAATAATAATCAGTAGCTTGTTGCAAACTATCTTGACTTTCGTACAATTCACCAATATGATTATAACTTATGGCTACCCCAATTTTATCGCTTAGTTTTTCTTTAATGTTTAACGACCTATTGTAATAATTCATGGCTTCTTTTAAATTGCCTTTTTTGAAATAAATCAACCCTATGTTATTATAAGTATTGGCAATTCCTCGCTCATAATTTACTTCCATATCATTTTTCAATGATTTTTGGTAGTAAATCAATGCATTATCATAATCCATCTGATCGTAATAGATAATACCAATATTGTTGTACAACGAAGCCATCCCCTCTTTATCTCCCAACTCTTCCTGAATATTTAATGATTTTTGATAGTAATCTAACGCTAAATAAACATTGCCTTGACTTCTGTAAACAAAGCCAATATTGTTTAATGATGTAGCTATACCTGGCTTATCACCAATTTCCTGATGGATTTTTAGCGATTTGTGATAGTTTTCTAAAGCTAATTTGATATTTCCTTTGGTTTTATACACATAGCCAACATTATTTAACGCGTCGGAAAGAGTTCCTAAAAAAAGTTTTTTCTCAATTGCCGATAAGTTTTTTCTTGCTAAGTTTTTCTTTGAAATATCTATGGTAATGTTACAAAGCGACAATAAGGTGTCTATATTAGCTACATAAAGGATTTCTCCCAATCCTAAATACGCTTTTGCAAGAGTTGAATCAGCACTGTTTTTATTAGCAATTTGAGCATTAAACTGATTAATTTCAGCTAGTTCGTCTTCGGAATATTGCTGTGCAAATACAACATGGAAAGAAAAGAGCAGACAAAAAAATATGTTTAACCTTTTATTCATAAGTGATGCAATATAAAAAATATTTATGTGATGATTAAAAAAATGTTTGCACATTATTGGGCAACATATTTAGATTTTTTTTACATTAGAGGAATGTTAAAAAACTTATCTTTTTTACTTATTTTTTTATTTTTTATTTTTCCTGCTCTAGCACAAGAGGAGCAAAATCCTTATGCCGACTCGTTAACAAAAATATACACCACAACTAAACAAGATACCATTAAAATTCAATCGTTGTTAATGTTATCGGAAATTTATTACCGAACAAACCCTGATACATTAATAACCTTATGTGAACAAGCATTAAAGTTTATTGACGAAAAATTAAAGAAAAAACTGAGTGAGCGAGAACGTGAAATTTTTATTGTAAACAAAGGTACCGCCTATACGAATATGGCGGCGGTGTATGAAGATAAAGGCGATTTAAAAAAATCGTTAGAATTTAATAACAGAGGATTAGAATTTTACAAAAGTGTAAACCATTATTTAGGGGTTTCAACAGTGTTAAACAACATTGGAAAACTAATGAAACTGCAAGGAGAATTTGAAGAGGCCATCAACCTCTATACCGAAAGTTTAAAATATGCCGATTTATGCGACGACAGAAAAGGAAAAGCTTACACCATTGGTAACATAGGAGCAATACATTACACCAATGGTAATTTTAATGAAGCGTTAGAATGTTTTATTAAAGCCAAAGTAATGCACAAAGAGGTTAACGATATTTATGGTTTAACCATAAGTTTAAACAACATCGGAAGTGTTTATCGAAACCTTAATATGCTCGATTTGGCTTTAAAAAGTTACCAGGAAACCTACGATTTATGCATACAAAGTGGCGACCTTAAACAGCAATCTAATTCCTTATTAAAAATTAGCATGGTTTACGGGTTAAAAAAAGACTTGAATAATGCTGAAATATATGGGCTACTTGCTTTACAAAAATCTAAAGATGGCGAAAGTGCTAGTGGTGTTTTAAAAGCACTCAAAAATTTGTACGAAATCTATAAAAAAGGAAACAAGCAAACCAAAGCACTTGATTATTACGAACAGTTTGTGTATTTACGCGATAGTATTAATACCGAAGACAACCAAAAAGCAATTATTGAACAACGAATTCAGTTGGATTATGACAGAAAACTAATAGCAGATAGTATTCAATTTGAAGAAACCAAAAAAGCTGAAATTGCCGTTAAAAACATAGAAATAGAGCAAGGTAAAACTCAACAGATGATGTTGTTTGGTGGTTTAGCCATTTTTATTTTATTGTCGGTTTTTATTTTTAACCGCTATAAAGTAAGTATTAAACAAGCTAAAATTATTTCGGAACAAAAAAGCCAAGTTGAATTACAAAAAATATTAGTTGAAGAAAAAAACAAAGAAATTACCGATTCCATTAACTACGCAAAACGAATTCAAACAGCTATTTTGCCTTCAAAAACCAATTTTGAAAGTCACCTACCCAATTCGTTTATTTTTTACAAACCCAAAGACATTGTAGCTGGTGATTTTTATTGGATGGAGTCCTCCTCTTCCGTCTCCTCCAAAGGAGGAGAGTCTCCCTTCCCTTCGGGAAGGGCTGGGGATGGGATTGTTTTGTTCGCTGCCGCAGATTGTACTGGTCATGGTGTCCCAGGTGCATTGGTAAGTGTGGTTTGTAGTAATGCGTTAAATAGAAGTTTAAAAGAATTAAATACCGTAAATCCAGCCGAAATTTTAAATCGTGCTCGTGAAATCATCATCAACCAGTTTTCAAAAAACGAAGATAATGTAAGAGATGGAATGGATATCGCCTTGTGCTCACTAAATAAATCTACACTAGAATTACAGTTTGCAGGAGCTAATAATGCACTCTATATTGTACGAAATCAGGAAATGTTTGAATACCCTGCTCACCGTGAGCCAGTGGGATTACATTATAAACAAACCCCCTTTACACATCATACTATACAACTACAAAAAAATGACATTCTTTATTTGTTTACTGATGGATATGCCGATCAATTTGGAGGAGAAAATGGAAAAAAATTAAAATACAAACCCTTTAAAGAATTACTTTTGACCATTAGTCGTTATCCTATGCAAGAGCAAAGTGTTTTTTTAAACAAACACTTTACCGAATGGAAAGGGGATTACGAACAAGTGGATGATGTTTGCATTATAGGAGTGAAGATATGAACGAAAACGATGTAAAGTTCATCCTGAGCAATGTCATACTGAACCCGTCGAAGTATTGTCGTAGGGTATTATTGGCGTAAAAATTTAAAATGGGTTTAAAAAATATTTTCACATTATTAGTTCTTACTATTTCTTTTCAATGTTGGGCGACCGATTTTGAAACCGAAATAAAACAAGCCGACTTGGTTTATAACTCCAATCCTGATTCTTCGTTCTATTTATACACTCAATTAGAAAAAAAATTGGTTGCAGAAAATGCCGATAAAGACAAGATATACAAAGTCAAAACAAATATTCTTAAATACCTCATCCTAAAAGCGCGATTTGATGAGGCCATTGAAATATTACAAACAGTAATTCCCTATTACGAAAAAACAAACAACTTTAACGAACTTGGCTATTGCAGCTCTTTACGAAGTGTAATTGGAACAAAAATAAATGATGTAGAAAATGCTATAAAGTATGCGAATATCGCATACAATTACTATGTAAAAGCAGATAATATTGATGGACAAATAAGAGTTTTAACAAACCTATCTCACGCATACAACAGTTTCAACCTATTTGATTCTGCCTATGTAACTCTAAACAAATTGTTTGGTTACGAAACTAAAATGACCAACAACAGCAAGTATTACCTCTACCAAAATTTTGGTAACTACTACTCGAAAACCAACAAAAATATTAATGCCATAATCAATTACCAAAAAGCATTAAAACTTGCCGAAGAAGAAAACATGACAGATAGTAGGGCAACTATTTTAATGTTAATTGCCGAGGCTTATATTAATTTGAAAGAATACACCTCAGCCGAACGATTTTTAAATCAAAGTATAGCCCTATCGAAAAAACACCACCTAATATTTGAGCTCAACGAAGCTTACGATCAATTGATCATTATGTATGAACAAAAAGGTGATTACAAAAATGCATTTTTAACAAAAAAAATTAACGACGAAATAAAAAACGAAATATTCAATTTAGAAAAGATTAATAAAATAAACGAATACGAATCGCAAATACAATTAACCGAAAAAGAAAAGTTAATTGCCGAAAAAGATTTATCGCTAAAAAAAGAACAATTAATTAATGTTGAGGCAAAATCAAAAATTACTACATTACTGTTCGTAATTATCATCTGTGTACTTCTTGTCATATTTGTGTTTGTTATATTTTTTCGAGTTAAAAAATTAAATAGCGAGATAAAACTTCAGAAAACCATTGTTGAAGAAAAAAACAAGGAGATTACCTCTAGCATTACTTATGCAAAACGTATTCAAAATGCCATTTTACCTCCTGAATCAGCTTTTGAAAGTTATTTACCACAAAGCTTTATTTTTTATCTTCCAAAAGATATTGTTGCAGGAGATTTTTATTGGTTGGAAAAAATAAATAATGAAGAATTAAGTATGGTGAGTAGTGAAAACTCACCTCTCACCACCCAACTCCCACAACAAATTCTATTCGCCGCTGCCGATTGTACCGGACATGGCGTTCCTGGAGCTATGGTTAGTGTGGTTTGTAACAATGCCTTAAACAGAGCTGTTCGTGAATTTAATCTTACAAAACCTGCTGCAATACTCGACAAGGTATCTTTATTGGTGGAAGAAACATTTGAAAAAAGCGTGAACGAAGTTAGAGATGGAATGGATATTACGCTCTGTAATTTTAATCCCAAAACATTACAGTTAGAATATGCTGGTGCTAATAATTCACTTTACCTCATTAGAAATAATGAGCTGATAGAAATTAAAGGTGACCGTCAACCCATTGGAAATTATTTTAAG